>NZ_CAJYMO010000025.1 GCF_913776365.1 uncultured Chryseobacterium sp.
TCGTATCCTTTAAAAATTCATATCATGGTAATACCCATGGGGCTTTAAGCGTATCGGGAAATGAAACTCATAAAAGGGAATTCAGGCCGTTGCTGCCCATGGTTTCTTTTATTGAATTCAATAATCCGGATGATTTCGGTAAAATTACCGAAAAGACAGCCTGCGTTCTTATGGAAACCATTCAGGGAGCAGCAGGATTTCTTGTTCCGGATCATCAGTACCTGGTAGATCTTAAAAAAAGATGTGAAGAAGTAGGGGCTTTGCTGATCCTCGACGAAATTCAGCCGGGATTCGGTAGAACGGGAAAGTTATTTTCTTTTGAGCATTACGGGATTGTACCGGATATTCTGGTAATGGGAAAAGGAATGGGTGGCGGTGTGCCGGTAGGTGCTTTTATGAGCTCGCGGGAAATCATGGATACCCTCGCGCACTCCCCGAAGCTGGGGCACATTACCACCTTCGGCGGAAACCCGCTGATTGCCGCAGCCAGCCATGCTACCTTGAAAGAGGTACTTGAAAGCGGACTGATGGATGAAGTGGAAGAAAAGGAAAAGCTGTACCGGGAGCTCCTGGTGCATCCTAAAATTAAAAACATCAACGGTAAAGGGCTGATGCTGGCAGTCAATCTCGGTTCCCCGGAATACACCCTGCAGGTTGCCAAAAGATGTATGGAGAAAGGACTGATTGTTTTCTGGCAGCTCTACCGCAATGAATATATGAGGATTTCACCGCCGCTCAACATTTCGAAAGACGAAATTGCAGAAGGCTGCAAAATTATTCTTGAGGTACTTGATGAAATCTGAAAACGGACAAAGGAGGATAGCCTGGCAGAGCATGGGATCTGCAAGTTTTTCAGCATTAAAATAAAGCATTAAAAACCAATCGCATACAGACCCTTCTTTCCGGAAGGGTTTCGTGTATACTTGCCGTAGCTGCTCATTATAGCAGTTAAACAATCATTTAAAAACCGCTGATAAATATCATGAAGATTGTATAAAAAAATAAAGACATAGTTGCGTAATAAAAAAATTAATTTATATATTGCGGGACGATAAAACAAAGATTATATGGCGAAACATAAAGTCCATTACGAATTTCCAATGCACTGTTTATCAGAGATTTTATATGAATATCTGGCTACTGCGGAGGGGTTGTCTGAATGGTTTGCGGATGAGGTAACAGAGAAAGGTGATGACTTCTTTTTCAGCTGGGGCGGCGGGCCTTCCGAGAAAGCGACTTTAATCAGATATAAGCCTGAAGGTTTCGTACGTTTCAGATGGGAAGAAGATGAAGGGACGAAACATTTCTTTGAAATGACCATCACCATTGATGATATTACAGAAGACCTGGCATTGAATATTACCGATTTCTGCGAAGAAGGGGATGAAGAGGAAAATGCAATGTATTGGGAAAATCTTATTGAAAACCTCAGAATAAAATTAGGAGCAGCCTAAACGTAGGCAGCACTGCATGATAAAACTGATGAACGATTTATCGTTCATTATTTTTTTATAAACAAATCAGAAGACACGTGGAAAACCGATATTTTACATCAGACGAAATACAGATCAGAAACAGGGCTTTTCTTTTGGGTGACACCGTAAAGGTCTCCTTCTTTATCCGGAATGCCGCATTGATCATGGACGAAGAATGCTATTTCTTCTTAATGGCTTCCATGAGAAAAATGAGGATGAACATTCCGCTGTCTTATACACTTGAATTTTTTCAGTCGCTTTTCCGGAAGGAAATCATCGAAGATGAAGGAATTGTGAACGGAATAATCAATTTCCAGGTATTCCGTAACCGGGATGCGGATATTCTGTCTAAATCTTCAGTATCTTATTTTTACGAAGTAAAGGAGATTGCAGATGTAATGTCGGTTCATGAAAGGCCTTTGGAACTGGATATGATAAAGGAAATCAATGTCAATAACAACCTTTTGAGCAACATCCGGGTTCATAGCCCGGAAAACATTTACGGGGAGATTTATGCCCAGGAAAATGACCTGGATGATATCATCCTCCTGAATCCCAATAAAAGGATTGCCCGAACTACCTGCGGCAACCTGCTGTTTCTGGAAGGTGATGTGATCAAGGTTCCCAAACAGACCGAAGGCGCCTATATTTCGCCTTTGATGGAGAACTTCGTGACTTTCCTGCACAAGAATAATCTGGCGGATATCCAGGAACACGAAATCATCGCCTTTGAATCCCAGAAAGCTGAAGAAATCCTCCTGGTCTCCGATGAAAAGGGAATATTTTCAGTAGGCAAAATAAGAAACAGGACTTTCGGCAATATCCGCTTCAGGGAACTGACGGAAAAATGGAGAAGCAGCTTTCTTTAACTGATACCTTCATGCAAGAGAACAGCCCTGCCGGATTTTACGGCAGGGCTTTATTTTATCAACCTTATGCCTGGAAAACGCAATGTATAGTATGACGGGTGAGATCGATTATAGCGGCTGGTCCTGAGGACGAATCGGTATCAAATTCGGGAGGTGTTGTCTTTTATTGTATGATGAGAAGACTGAAGTGAAGAATATAATAAGCCCTCCGGGAATAACCTGTTTTAGAACTCCTGTTTTCTCGAAACTTTATAAGCTGACCGGCGTGATGGCGGATGAACAAACCCTTCTGTTTGATTTCAAAAGAAGAATCCGTACCGGGCTTTAAATTGGCAAACCCGGTAAACAACTGATGAAGGTCCTTTACCGGGTTTTATTCTGAAATGACTCAGAATTATATTGCTTGAAATCCAGAATGACAGAAAGTGTAACTATAAATTACCTGAACATGCTCATTCTGTATTTCTGGTTTTTTACTTTAGCAAATAACGTGAATTGTCAGCACAATAGATGTTAATGAAGTCTTAAATTTTGTTAAATTTTTGATATGCTTCTAATCATATTCTGATTTAGTTTAAAGATATATCTTCAGGGGAATTTGCCCAGAGCAGGTATTCGCCACCCAGATTCTGCATAATGGACTTCCATAAGGTCTGGTCATTCGGCAGGGTATAGTCAAGATTATAAACATCCACAACAGTCCATACTTTTTTCAGGACTTCGTCATCCAGCTGCAAAGGTGACCATCCTGAATATCCTGAGAAAATTTTAACGTTATCAATGGTAAGCTCACCGCTCAGAACGGCACTGATGATGTTCTCTACTTCTTCAGTAAGATAAAATTCAGAGGTTATTTCCGTAAAGGTTTCCGTTACTTTATTGCCTTTGACAATAAAAAAAATCTTGTCATTCTCCACAGGGCCTCCGTCATACACTTCAATTTTAAAATCAAAGAAATCTTTGAACTTATCACTCATCTGGCTGTTCTTTTTATTCAATATCAACCCGAATGCACCCTGCTCATTATGCTCAATCACCAGCACCACTGATCTTGAAAAAATATCACCGGAAATATCAGGGGTGGAAATTAATATTTTACCTTTGTATGAGTAATTCATACTCAAATTTAATAAAAAATATTTATGGAAAACCTGCACGACAGAAGAAAAGTGTATGACAGATCCCAACTTATTGAAAGTGAGATTAAACGAAATCCGATTGAGCAGTTCAGGGACTGGTTTACGGAGGCTACAGAAAGTCCGGGGATCTCTGAGGCCAATGCCATGTCGGTTTCCACCCTGGAAGAAGACGGCTGCCCGCGTACCCGTATGGTGCTGCTGAAAGCGTATACCCATGAAGGATTTATCTTTTACACCAACTATGACAGCAGGAAAGGGAAATCCATAGAAAAGAACCATAAAGCCTGCCTGCATTTTTTCTGGCCGGGACTTGAGAGGCAGGTCATCATCAAGGCAGATCTTGAGCGAATAGCAGAAAACCTGAGCGACGGATATTTCCATTCCAGGCCCAAAGGAAGCCAGCTTGGAGCCGTTGTTTCACCTCAGAGCCAGGAAATCCCGGACAGGCAGTTTCTGGAAGAAAAGCTGAAACAGCTGGAAACAGAATATGAAAATGCCGAAGTTCCCAGGCCTTCCAACTGGGGCGGATACATAGCCAGGCCCTACGAAATCGAGTTCTGGCAGGGTAGGCCCAACCGGCTCCACGACAGGATCATCTATACGCTTGAAGAACTGGACTGGCATATTGCCAGGCTTGCACCGTAAGCGGCAAGGCTCCCAATAAAAAACCTCACCGTTCATCGGTGAGGTTTCAATTTTATAATCCGGTTGATTATTTTTTCTTTTTCCCTGCAGCCGGAGCCGGAGCATTAGCGGTAGCCACTGCAGCAGCAAGATCAGCACCTGCCTTAAATTTGGCAACTGTTTTAGCTTCGATGTTGATCGGTTTTTTAGTAGCAGGATTGATTCCCTGTCTTGCAGCTCTTTCTGCCACTGAGAAAGTACCGAAACCTACTAAAGAAACTTTTCCGTCTTTCTTTTTCAGGGTATTCATTACATTGTCTACAAATGATTCAAGAGCAGCCTTGGCCGCAACTTTGGATATTCCTGCATCTTTGGCGATAGCGTCGATTAGTTCAGACTTGTTCATAATTTTTTTTAATATTAAGTTAGTTCGTAATAATAGCAAATATAATACTATTTTGTAAATACGCAATTTTTTTGAGAAAAAATAAATGATAGTTCGTAATTTATCTAAATATGATTAAAATTTGATAATTCGAATTTTCACGTAAAATCAAGGTTACACGTTACTAAAATTATGCCAATTGCTTATGTATATTGACTTTAGAGAGATGTGGTAAATATTTACTGTATTTATTAAATCCTGAATTTTAGGCAAACTGATAATGCTTTCTTTAATATGTTAGTGATTTTACAAGTAATCGGCGCAAAAATTATGTCAAATAAAATTAAAAAACCGGTTCGGTGATCATTTTAAAATCACGTTAAAAAGCCTTTTTGTAAATATTTATTAATAAATTTGCAGCATGTTAATAGAAGTTTTTAAGTCTAAGATTCACAGGGTGAGAGTTACGGCTTCTGACCTTAATTATATCGGAAGCATTACCATTGATGAAGACCTGATTGACGCTGCAGGACTGGTAGTAGGAGAGCGGGTGTATATTGTCAATGTAAACAACGGTGAGCGTTTTGACACCTATGTTATTAAAGGGAAAAGGAAATCCGGGGAAGTATGCCTCAACGGTCCTGCTGCCAGGAAAGTACAGCGGGATGACATTATTATCGTGATTGCTTATGCCCAGATGACTCCTGAAGAAGCACGCGACTTCCAGCCGAAAATTGTCTTCCCCGACGAAAAGACCAATCTTTTGACGTAAGCTGATGGAGAAAAAATCAACAAAACCTTTAAAAACCTTACTTACAATAGTAATATCGCTTGCTTTTGCAGGCTTTTTTTTATGGCTTGCCTTAAAAGGGCTGGACTTTAAAGTGATCCGTAAATCACTGGCAAAAGCCAATTACTGGTGGGTGCTTTTTGCGGGCTGCTTCGGGATTGCGGCTTACTGGTTCAGGGCGGTGCGATGGAACCTGATGCTGGAGCCGATGGGCCACCGGATTTCAAATTCCAATTCACTGTGGTCCCTTTCATTCGGATACCTGATGAACCTTACCATCCCCAGAAGCGGTGAAGTGGCGAGGGCTACCGCATTGTACGGCGTGGAAAAAGTTCCTGTCGATAAATCTTTCGGAACCATTATCTTGGAGCGGGTGGTGGATCTGGTGTGCATGCTTGTATTTTTATGTCTGACCGCAATATTCAAGTTTGATACCATTTTATCTGTCTATCATTTTGTAACGGAGAAGAACAGTGAAAAGAAAATATTTATTCCTAATTTTTTCGAAAGACAGATGATGAAACTGGGAATACATGATTTCGGTTCTTTCTACCTGTATCTGAAAGCAGGAATTGTCATCGTGATTATAGCAGGCCTGATTGTCCTGTACAGATTCAAAAAAGAAAAGTTATTAAATTTCGGTAAAGGGATACTTCAGGGCCTTACTTCCATATTCAGATTAAGGCAGAAAGGGAAATTCATCCTTTATACTGTTGGTATCTGGGTTTCTTATTATTTTGCAGCTTACCTGGTCTGCTTTGCCCTGCCGGAAACTTCAGATTTCAGTTTTGACGACGGATTCCTTATCCTTGTCGTGGGAACTTTCGGCATGATTATTCCGGCCAGCGGCGGGATCGGGGCTTTTAACCTTGCGATGAAGTACGGTTTTATGGCCTTGTTTATTTCCATGGGCAGAAATGGCGAGCTGGGCGGTGAGGTAGGGCTTACCTATTCTTTTATTTCCCTGCCGCTGCAGATTACCATTATGCTGGTAATGGGACTGACTTCGATACCGATGCTGGCTAAAGCCAGGAACAGCCGGGCCGGATCTCCGTTGTCCGAGTAAAACAAGTGACTTTGTTAAAGATAAAATCCGGCAAACGCCGGATTTTTTTATTGAAAGATGGCATCATATCCGAATAGCCCTTGCACCTTCTTCCGG
>NZ_CAJYMO010000026.1 GCF_913776365.1 uncultured Chryseobacterium sp.
GGTATATACTGCCGGAAACATATGGAATGCCTCCCTGAACCGACCCTCGAAAACCATGGCAATAGCCCGCTGGCTTCCGCAGCCGAAACATTCGATCCCCAAGAATTTCTTGCTGGGACAGGGTAACATGAAGTCTTCAATTTTCATACGGCTTTCGGCATTCGGGTAAAGTTATGAAGAAATTTTTGCTCTTTCGTACTGGTGTGGGAAAAAACAGTCTTTTTTCATTTCAAAAGATCCGTGTACTGCCGTATAAGGATTTCTCAGGATTTCCCTGGCAATAAAGATAAGATCGGCTTCTCCTTTCTGAAGGATTTCCTCAGCCTGTTTTGCTGTGGTAATCAGCCCTACCGCTCCGGTTTCGGTGCCGCCTTCATTCCTTACCTGCGAGGCAAAAGGAACCTGATACCCCTTATGCACCGGAATTTTAGCACCATGGATATTGCCACCGCTGGAAACGTCCACCAGATCTACTTTATGTTCTTTTAAAATCTTTGAAAGTCTTACACTGTCATCGACATCCCAGCCGTTTTCGGCATATTCTGTTCCTGAGATCCTGACAAACAGTGCAATATTGTCGTCCAGCTCTTCATTTACGGCATCCACTACTTCCAGCAGGAACCGGATCCGGTTTTCAAAGCTTCCTCCGTATTCATCAGTCCGGATATTGGAAAGCGGTGACAGGAACTGGTGGATCAGGTATCCGTGGGCCGCATGGATTTCCATCACATCAAATCCTGCCGCTGCTGCTCTTCTTGCCGCTTCCTTAAAATACCGCACCTGCTCCTTTACCTCATCATGGGTCAGGGCATGGGGAATCCTTTCTGTAGGATGGTAAGGAATAGAACTCGGCGCAACGGTTTCCCAGCCTTCCCCTAAAGGAATCTGCTTATTTTCCCAGGTGGATCCTTTCCTGCCGGAATGGGCCAGCTGTATCCCTATTTTGCTTTCGGAGTTGCCGTGGACGAAATCCACGATCTTTTTCAGCTTCTGCGCCTGTTCATCGGTCCAGATGCCCATACAGTGGTTGGTGATTCTGCCGCGGGGTTCTACGCCGGTAGCTTCCACGATGATTAATCCGGTTCCGCCCTGTGCGCGGCTGCCGTAATGGACAAAATGAAAATCATTTGCCAGCCCGTTTTCACAGGAATACATACACATCGGGGACATCACCCAACGGTTTTTCAACTCAACATTTCTGAACTTAATCGGAGTGTATAACATTGTAATCTGATTTTTAGAAAATTGAAAATTGCAAAGAACAGGCCTATATTGCCCATCTCGGCTAAAAGAGGTAGATTTGTTCCCCTTTTTTTCCCTTACAATATATGAAAAAAGAAACTCAGATCAGCTACGAATACTTTAAGAACAGCAGCGAACTGTCCGGTACAGAGCACGCCTTATTAGAAAAAGCAAAGGAAGCCCGGGAGAAGGCATATGCTCCTTATTCCGATTTCCTGGTAGGCTGTGCCGTGCTGCTGGAAAATGGCGAGATCTATTCCGGGAACAACCAGGAAAATGCGGCTTACCCTTCCGGGCTCTGTGCAGAACGCACCGCGCTTTTCTGGATTGCAGCCAACTTTCCGGAAGTAAAGATCAGAAAAATCTTCATCGTAGGCGGTCCGAGAGCAGCTTACGGAAACCATCCGCCCATTCCGCCCTGCGGAGCCTGCCGCCAGAGCATGATGGAGTATGAGACCAAACAGAAGGAAAACATTGACCTGTATTTCTCCAGTATGAATGAAGAAGTGGTGAAAGTAAATGCCATCAAAGACCTGCTGCCATTTTATTTTGATGCCACATTTTTATAGGAAATCAAAACTTTTTTTCTTTTATATTTAAAAAATCCATAAATCGTTTCCGGTCCGGCCCGGGGATGATACATCTTATTTTTCCTGGCCCGGCATACTTTTCCGGACGTGGAGACGCACTGTAAATAACATCATTACCTTATACCGCATTTGTACTATTTTTAAAAAAGGCATTGTAAAATTACATATTTCTCATTGCCTACTCTTAATTAAAGCCTTACCTTTGCCTTGGTTTACCGATGGGAATTTGGTGAAAATCCAAAGCAGACCCGC
Organism: uncultured Chryseobacterium sp.; assembly: GCF_913776365.1. GTDB lineage: Bacteria > Bacteroidota > Bacteroidia > Flavobacteriales > Weeksellaceae > Chryseobacterium. Next base: position 2,085 of record NZ_CAJYMO010000026.1, read on the forward strand.
TACTGTAAACAGGTTCCGTAAATAACCTGTAAGTCAGATACCATGGTAAACGTATCTATTGATGAAGCTTTCGTGGAGTGAGGCGCAGTCGGCAATCAACCTCTTTGTGATCAGCAAAGCCGGGTTACTTCCTTCTATGTATCATTCGGCAGGCTTCCTATGGCTGAGTAAAATTGAATGAGAAAATATTTACCTTTTTTTACGGTTTTCCTGATCAGTGCGCCTGCATCCGTTTTTTCACAGAAGCGGGAAAATGACAGCATCGGTACCCGGATGATCCAGGATATTATCATCAACAGCAAGCGCCAGGAAACCGGGGTGATCTCTTCGCAGAAACTTTCCGGAACGGAGCTGGAAAAGCTGAACAGCACTTCCGTAGCCGATGCCGTACGGTATTTCTCCGGCGTTCAGATAAAGGACTACGGTGGAATCGGCGGGATGAAAACGGTCAATATCCGGGCTATGGGAAGCCAGCATGTGGGCGTATTCTATGACGGTATTCCTATTGGCAATGCCCAGAACGGTACCGTGGATCTGGGAAGGTTTTCTCTTGATAACCTGGAAGCCATCTCCCTTTATAACGGGCAGAAAAGTGAAATTTTCCAGTCCGCCCGGGATTTTGGTTCCTCCGGATCCATTTACCTGCAGAGCCGGATACCGGTTTTCAGAGGGAACAAAAAGACCAATCTCAATTTCAATTACCGCTCCGGGTCTTTCGGGGTCATCAATCCGTCTGTCCTGCTGGAACAGAAAATCAGCAATGCGGTAAGCCTCTCTCTGAACACGGAATACCTTACCGGAAACGGAGAATATAAATACAGACAGAAAGTGGCTCTGCCGGACGGCTCACTGGGATGGGAAAGCTATGGAACCAGAAGAGGCGGTGATATCGAAGCCCTGCGTGCAGAGGCAGGAGTTTCCGGAAAAATAAATAACGGCTCCTGGAAACTGAAAACCTACTATTACGATTCGGAACGGGGAATTCCCGGAGCAGTCGTAAAGAACAGGAATATCGAATCGAGCAGGCAGTGGGACACCAATTTCTTCGCGCAGGGAAGCTTTCAAAAAGAAATTTCCCCGAAGTACCAGTTTCTCGTGAATGCGAAATTTGCTGATGACTATACCCATTATTTCAATGACAATCCGGAAGGAACCCCTATCTTCATAGACAATACTTACAGGCAACAGGAAGTGTATGTCTCTACGGCACACCAGTACTCCCCTTATAAATTCTGGAAAATCAACCTTTCGGCAGATTACCAGTACAATACCCTGGATGCGAATCTGAGGCAGTTTGCCTACCCGCAGCGGAATACGGAGCTTGTGGCACTGGCCACCCAGCTCGATCTGAAAAAATTTAAGCTGCAGGGCAGTATTTTGGGAACCTTTGTCCAGGAAAAAATAGAGAACACCACATTTTCAGTACCTCAGAACCGTTCTGAATTTACGCCGACCGTATTTGCATCATACCGGCCTTTTTCCGCAGATTTTAAGATACACGGATTTTATAAGCGGATTTTCAGGATGCCTACCTTCAACGATCTGTATTATACGGAACTCGGAAGTTCACAGCTAAGACCGGAGTTTACCCATCAGTATGACCTCGGATTTACCTATAACAAGGATTTCAGTTCCGGGATCCTCAAGAACGTCAACCTGATTGCAGATGCTTACTACAATAGGGTTCATGATAAAATTGTCGCCTACCCGAAAGGTCAACAGTTCCGCTGGACAATGGAAAATCTTGGTGAGGTGGAAATTCAAGGGGCCGATGTCTCAGCACAGGCTATCTGGCTGATTTCGGAAAATCTGCTGCTGAGCAACCGCTTTACGTACACCTTTACCCAGGCACTGAACATCACCCAATCTACCGGAATCACCTCTTATTACAGGAACCAGATTCCCTACACGGCAAAGCACAACGGCAGCGTCCTGCTGGGGCTTACCTACAAAGAATGGCAGCTGAATTATAGCTTTATCTACGTAGGCGAACGCTACAATATGTCTGAAAACGTTCCGAAAAATTATGAACAGCCCTGGTATACCAGCGATGTTTCCGGAACCCGGGAATTTGAACTGAAGACATGGAAATTCAGGCTGGGACTGGAAGTGAACAACCTGCTGAACCAGCATTACAGTGTGATCCAGAATTATCCCATGCCGGGAAGAAATTACCGCGTAAGCCTGAGAATAATGCTTTAATAAAATGAAATACATGAAGAAGTTCTGCCTGCTTTTGGTTCTCTCCGTTTTCTCTGCCGTTATTTCGTGCAGGGAAGATTACGACTATATCAATTATGGCCCTACCAACACCGGTGTACAGGAACCGGAAGATATTGCTGTCAAAGGACTGTACATACTGAACGAAGGGAATATGGGCAGCAACAAAGCCTCGATTGACTTCTTCGATTATTCCACCGGCATATTCACCGAAAATTATTATAACGCGCAGAACCCCAATGTAGCCGGCAGCCTCGGCGATGTAGGAAACGATATACATGTTTACCGCGACAAGTTGTATGCGGTAATCAACCTTTCCAATTATGTGGAAGTGATGGATGCCAAAACGGCAAAGCACATCGGCGAGATCAACATACAGAACTGCAGGTATATTAATTTCCATCAGGACTATGCGTATATCACTTCATACGGCGGAGCGGTGGGCAATTCCCAGCCCGGATATGTGCTGAAAGTGGATGTCAATACCCTTCAGACCGTAGGGAAAGTATTCGTAGGAAAACAGCCTGACCAGATGGAAGTAATAGGCAACAGGCTCTATGTAGCCAATTCCGGGGCTTACAGCGCACCTGATTATGACAATACGGTTTCGGTGATCGACCTGAACACCTTTACCGAGATCAAGAAGATTCCGGTAGCCATTAACCTCAGCAAAATTAAAAAAGACGATACAGGGAAGCTCTGGATTACCTCCCGCGGGAACTACGGCAACATTCCGTCCAGAACCTATGTACTGAACCCGGCGACGGATCAGGTGATCAAGGAAATCAATATGCCGATGAGCGATTTTGACATGGTGGACAACAGGCTGTATTATTTCAGCTCTGCCTGGACTTCCTCAGGAACGGCCACAAGTTACGGAATCCTTGATACGGATACGTACCAGGTACTCAGCAATAATTTTATTACCGACGGTACCCAAACCGGAATCGTTACCCCTTACAGCATTGCCGTAAACCCGGTGAACAGTGATATTTTTATCGGTGATGCCAAAGATTATACTTCGTCCGGTGAGCTGTTCTGCTATAACAAGTTCGGGAAACTGAAATGGAAAGTGAAAACCGGTGATATACCGGGCCACCTTGCTTTTTTGACTAAATAAATAATAAACAATATAATACATTTAACAATATGAAACAGTTTTATTCCAACATGTTGAAAGCGACTTTTGTTGCTGCGGGCTTTGTACTGACCTCTGCCCAGTATTCCAATGGGTATATTATACCCAATGAAGGCAATTACGGAAGTCCGACCGCGGAGATTTCCTATATTGACGCGAACAATACCATTACCAACAATATTTATGGCCTGGCCAATAATGGTGAAGCTTTGGGAGACGTTCTGCAGTCTGTTTATTTCAGCGGTAACAAATCATTTCTGGTGGTCAACAATTCCAACAAGGTGGTGGTTGCCAACCGGTCCAGCTTTGTAAAATCGGGAGTTATTACCAATAATATAGTACAGCCGAGATATACTACCGTTGCCAACGACAAATTATACACCACCAACTGGGGCGGTGCCAACGATCAGTTTGTTTCTGTTCATAATGCCACTACCCTCGCCTACATCACCAGCATTCCTTTGAGCCAGGATCCTGAGGAAATCATTACGGTAAACGGAAAAGTATATGTCAACAAATCCTCTTACCGCGCGGGAAACAGCATTGATGTTATTAATCCTGCCACCGACACCATCGTTAAAACCATTACTTTAAGTAACGGATTACAGTCGCTGGTCGTAAGCGGGAATGATATTTTCGCTTTATGTACCGGGAGTACAGGATCTACGGTTTACAAAATCAGTACGGCTACAGATACGGTAACGGCCAGCATTTCCAATGCAGCGGTGGTTCCTGCATCCTCTTATGATGCTCTTAAATTTGCAACAGACGGAAATCAGCTTTTTATTGCCGGATCTACCAGTGTTTATTCTCTGAATACCGACCTGTCTGCCTTCAGCAGCACGCCTGCGTTTACAACAACCTCAAGTTCACCTTACGGCGATTTTTACGGTTTTGCGGCTATCGACGGAAAAATTTTCCAGTGTAATTCCGATTTTACTTCAAATTCCACCGTGAAGGTGTATAACCAGACCGGAACGCTTCTGAATACCTTTACTGCAGGTCTGGGCTCAAACAATGTCTACAAAAACGTATATGCTGCAGGAATTCTTGCCGTAGCTGAAAAGAGCAACGTTAAAACAGTCTCTATCTATCCTAATCCAGTATCCGATATCCTTTATATCAGAAATGCAGAGGCAGCACAATATAGCATTTCAGACCTCTCCGGAAGAATACTGAAATCAGGACTCTATCAGAATGGTATTGTGGTTTCTGATCTTCAGAAAGGAACTTACCTGATCCATATTTCAGGCAAGAATAACCAGGTAACTGAAAAATTCATCATTCAATAAAAAGGAACGGAACATCAACTGAATTTATTATGAAAAAATTATCAATTGCGGCCCTTTGCCTGTTTGCCTTTTTTTCCATGGCTCAGAGCTATGCTCCTCAGGTCGGGATTGCCGGAACCACAGCCATTTCCAAGGACAGCCCGCTGTTTAAATCCTGGGCTGCAGGCTGCACTGTGGTCCGTGGACTTCAGCAGATCAACGGAACAACCGGAACCTACGCAGATGCCGGAACAGATGCCAACGGAACGGGAACAGCCAACGGTTCTATCGTCAGCCTCGGAGACGGCGGTACGGCAACCCTGACTTTCCCCAAAGCCATAAATAATGGCAACGGGTTCGACTTTGCCATATTTGAGAACGGATTTGCTTCAGGCGGTTCAGGACAGGCTTACCTGGAACTGGCCTTCGTAGAAGTAAGCTCAGACGGGGTGAACTTTTTCAGGTTCCCTTCCCATAACGAATATCCATCCAATTATATCCAAAACTCGGCAAGTCCCGGATTTGCGACGATGGATGCCCGGTACCTCAATAATTTTGCCGGGAAATACATCAGCGGCTACGGAACGCCTTTCGATCTGAGTGACCTTCCGGATAATCCGCTGCTGGATAAATCAAGAATCACCCATGTGAAAATTATTGATGTAGTAGGAACCAATATTGACGGTTATAAAACCTTTGACAGCTTCGGAAATGTTGCCGTAGATCCTTTTCCTACTCCTTTCGGTTCTTCCGGGTTTGACCTGGATGCCGTAGGCGTAATCAACGAATCCAGTAATGTGCTGGCTGCTGCAGAATCCAGCGCAGCCGGTCGTAAGATCAGCATTTATCCGAACCCGGCTTCTGACTTCATCATTATCGATGCGAAAAAGGAAACAGAGGTAAAAATCTACAGCATCAGCGGCGCACTGGTGAAGCAGGGGAAAACGGTCAATCACAAAATGGATATTTCCGATCTGCAGAAAGGAAATTACATCGTCAAGACCCATTCGGAAGGCGAACAGCAGAATCTGAAGCTCATCATTTCCAGATAAATGAAAATTGCTGCTGCCATAACGGCACGGATTTACTGATGATGCGATATTGTTTTCTCCGGATCACAGGAAACGGCGGATACCGAATCGCAGCAATAAAAACAGCCCGTGACATCAATAGATTGTTATTACCGGCTGTTAGTAAAAACTGAAATAATTTTTTTTCATCATTTGTGTTTTTTTTCCGGGCGGTTTCTCTGAAGCGGCCCGGATTTTTTTTCATAAAAAAAGCAGCAGTTTAACGCTGCTGCTTATATCATAGGATGAAATTATGCTGGTTCTAAACTAAAGTAAGTCCGATTTTCCCGGCTTCTGCAATAACAAAATTGCGGGCTTCTTCAGGATCATTCGCAATTTCACCTTCCAGGATAGCCTCTTTTACTTTTTCTTTTAAAATTCCGATTTCACGTCCCGGCTTCAGATTGAACAGAGCCATGATTTCCTCACCGGATATCGGCGGCTGAAAATTCCGCACCTGGTCCTTTTCCTCCACTTCTCTGATCTTTACCGCAACATATTCGAAATTCTTTTTGAACCTTTCCTGCTTTCTGGAGTTCTTGGTGGTAATATCTGCCTTACAGAGTGTAAACAGGTCTTCCATATCTTCACCGGCATCAAAGAGCAGCCTTCTCAATGCGGAATCCGAAGTATCATCGGTAATCAACGCAATCGGTCGGGAGGAAAGCTTTACCATTTTCTGCACATATTTCATGTCCGGCCCCAGGGGAAGCTTAAGTCGCTGGAACAGGTTTCTTACCATTTTCGAGCCTAAAAATTCATGTCCGTGGAAAGTCCAGCCTGTTCCTTCTACAAATTTCTTGGTCGGGGCTTTTCCGATATCGTGGAGCAGGGCTGCCCAGCGGAGCCAGAGGTTGTCCGTATGCTGAGAAATATTATCAACCACTTCAAGGGTATGGTAAAAATTGTCCTTATGGGTCTGCCCTTCTACTTCTTCTACCCCTTTCAGGTCAATAAGCTCCGGAATAATCAGCTTCATCAGTCCGGTCTGCTCCATCAGTTTCAGTCCTGCAGAAGGTTTTTTAGAAAGCATGATCTTATTGAATTCCACCATGATCCTTTCTTTGGATACGATTTTTATTCTTCCTGCTTCCCGGCGGATGGCTTCCAAAGAGGCTTCTTCGATCTCAAAAGCTAAAGTGGAGGCAAAACGGATGGCCCGCATCATCCGTAACGGATCATCGGAATAGGTTTGCGCCGGCTCCAGCGGGGTTCTCAGGATCCCTTTTTCAAGGTCTTCTCTTCCGTTGAAAGGATCGATTAGTTCACCGAAATTCTCTTTATTCAGCGAAATGGCCATCGCATTTACGGTGAAGTCCCTTCTTTTCTGGTCGTCTTCAATGGTGCCGCCCTCTACCTCCGGCTTCCGGCTGTCTTCCGTATAACTCTCTTTCCGGGCGCCTACAAACTCCAGCTCCAGGTCCCTGTACCTGATCATGGCTGTTCCGTAGGTTTTGAATACGGATACTTTCATCTGGGGATCAATTTTTTTCCCTGCCAGCTGCGCAAGTTCGATGCCGCTCTGTTCCGTCACGAAATCAATGTCTGTGGAAGCTTTCCGTTTCATCAACAGGTCCCGGACATATCCGCCGACGATATACACCGACTGTTTATTTCCGGCAGCCGCTTCTGAAATAAGCTTGAAAAGTTTCAGGTTTTTATTCTGATTGAGGTTGATGAACATTGTTATAGATATTTAAATAATAACATTCGGATAAAAGACGGATGTTGCTGACAAGATCCGGACTATCAGACCGAATGAAAAGCCATTAAAAATTCAGATCCATGATGAAAGGTTCCCGGATTTTAACGGCTGATGCGGGTGCAAAGATAACCAAAATCTTTTTCTTACTCCCGAAGCACTTTTATCCGGTTGTCTTTCCAGATTTTAATCACGGAAGATCCGGAATATTCGGATACTTTCTCCCGGTCTTCTTCCACCGCATAATCAACCAGGCTGATGATTTCCGGGGAAATATCTGAGAATTTCATCGGGCTTTTATCGCCGCTGAAATTGGCTGAGGTAGAAACCAGCGGCTTGTTCAGTTTTGTAATGAGTTTTTTACAGAAATCATTTTTCACCAGGCGGATTCCGATGCTCCCGTCTTCAGCCAGCAGTTCCTGAGGCAGGCCCCGCGGGTTTTCGTAGACAATCGTTACCGGTTTTTCGCTCAGATCAATGATTTCCCAGGCCATTTCCGGTACATCCACCAGATCCTGCAGCCTCTTTTCAGATTCCACCAGGATGATCATGGATTTATTTTTCTCCCTCTTCTTGATATCAAATATTTTATTGACCGCTTCCCTATTGGTAGCGTCGCAACCGATTCCCCAGATCGTATCGGTAGGATACAGAATGGTTCCCCCGGATTTTAATAGGCTGATGATGTTTTCCATTTTGACTCATTTTATATTCCGCCTCCTCATCAAAGACTGATAACAAGATGCAAATTTACGATTCTTTATGCGCTTTAGAAAACAAGGAAGATGAAAAATTGGCGTTTACAATCATATTGCCCTGACAGATCAGAGCGGTTTTCAACCCGTTCCTATTGATATTTTAAATGTTTTTCCATTCAATAGAAATGGGCTTCAGCCCATTTTCAAAAGATCAATTATAAAAACGTTCAGCGCAAATCAATGTGCGATGAATGTAGACGGCTCAATAAGTTTCGGCTAAAGCCGATTTTGATAACACATAGATCAGAGCAGGTTGAAACCCGCTCCTATTCATGCTTCAATAAGAATTGAAGACATTCATATTGGAAAGTCATATTTATCGATGAATTCATAATATTCTTCTAAAAAACTTTTCCTCCGGTGATGGTATTCTTGGTTCTTAATATACTTCCGGACGGTTTCAATCATCGATTCGGAAACAGAGACTGCAAAATATTCATCCTGCCAGGCAAATTTATCCTTTGTCAGTTGGTTTTTATTGATCCAGTGAGAAGATTCACCTTTCAACAAATGTGCTATTTTTTCTATATTCTGGTTGGATCCTAAGGAAATCAGGCAATGGCAATGATCTGAATAACCATTAACCATATCAATAAAAATTCCTTTTTCAGAGGCATTTTCTTTAATATGCTTCCATACTTTTATTCGTAAATCCAAAGTATTGAGATAAGGATATCTGTTTTTTGTAGAAAAAACGAAATGAATATAAATTTTAATAAAGGACATCTGTGTTATTTTGAAACAAAAATATAATTATTTTAAAAAACAGAGAACACTAAGCTAACGATAATGTTAACCTTTCATAAATCAGACCCGATTAAGATCTGTCTCCAGGAAAGATTACAGACATTTACTATTCAATAGGAATGGGCTTTAGCCCATTTCCAAAAGATCAATTGTAAAAACGCTTTAGCGCAAATCAATGTGCGATTAACATGTGGACGGCTCAATAAGTTTCGGCTAAAGCCGGTTTCGAAAACGCATAGATCAGAGAAGGTTGAAACCCGCCCCTATTGAAGTCGTGGCCATTTGCCATTCAATAGAAAATGGGCTTTAGCCCATTTTCAAAAAAGCAATTGTAAAAACGCTTTAGCGCAAACCTATATGTTCAGTACGAAAGTGACGCAGCTTATTTTGATTTGAAGCTGATTCAAATTAAAAACAGGTTAAAGAAGTCCTGTCATGACACTGGTTTAAGGATTCCGGTTACCTATAAGGCTGGCAAATACCTTTCCTGAATAATATTTAAATGATGGATGTTATGCCCTGCGATAAGCTGGGCGATGGTTTCCACGGAAATCAGGTTGCCGTTGGCAGTTCCGGTATTTTGAAGTACGGATGGATCGAGGGTTTCGATAAGGATAACGGAAGATCTGCGGAGGGTGCGGTATTCATCCAGCAGGGAATCCAGGCTTCGTGTGTTGGCAAAAGAATGGGCAGCATATAGTTCTTCGTCGAAACCGGGCAATTCATGCCGGTCGCCACGGGAAAAGGCCAGAATACGGTACTGGAAAATCCTTTCGGTATCGGATAAATGCAGCAGCAGTTCTTTCAGGGTCCATTTTCCTTCCGCATAGGCAAAAAGGGATTGCTCTTCCGTAAGTCCTGAATAGATAGCAGAGGTTTTTTCTTCTGTCCTTTTCAATTCTTCCTGCCAGTTTCCTGATGGAATAAGGTCGATATACCGCTGAATGTATTTTTGAAAACCAGTCATAATTGAATTATTTAATAATAATGTACCAGTGCAACACTTTACCCGCATGGCAAGCATAACCGGTATGGCTGCATTGATACATTATTATATTGTTATATTGTTACATTTTTACATTGCAACATAGCTACATTATTAGCCTAATCAGGAAAATGCTCTCTCAAGATCGGCAACCAGGTCTTCGGCATCTTCTATCCCTACGCTCAGTCGTATCAGGTCATCGGTAATGCCGAGTTCTGCCCTTTTTTCGGCAGGTATGGAAGCATGGGTCATGAGAGCCGGATGGTTGGCCAGCGATTCGACACCGCCCAGCGATTCTGCCAGGGTGAAGACTTTTACATTTTCCAGGAATCTGATGGCATCTTCTTTCTTGCCTGACTTGAAAGTGAAGGAAACCATTCCGCCAAAATCTTTCATCTGGGCTTTGGCCAGTTCATACTGCGGATGGGATTCCAGTCCGGGATAAATCACTTTATCTACGGCAGGGTGTGATTCCAGGTAGCGTGCTACAGCCATTCCGTTTTCAGAATGCCGCTGAACACGCAACGCTAAGGTTTTGATTCCCCGCAAGACCAGATAAGAATCGTGAGGTCCCAGGATCCCGCCGCTTGCAAACTGGATGAAATGCAGTTTTTCCCCCAATTCGGCATCTTTTGCTACCAATGCTCCTGCAATGACATCGGAGTGGCCGCCCAGGTATTTGGTAGCGGAGTGCATCACAATATCAGCGCCCATATCAATCGGCCGCTGCAGATAGGGGGTAGCAAATGTATTGTCTACAGCAACCAGGATATTTTTTCCTTTGGCTACCTCCACTACCGCTTTGATGTCTACCAGCTTCATCAGAGGATTGGTAGGGGTTTCCACCCATATCAGTCTGGTATTTTCAGTGATGACATCAGCAATCTTGGAAGCATCATCGAAATTTACGAAGGTAAACTTCAGCTGGTACTTTTCAAAGAGCCGGGTAAACATACGGTAGGTTCCTCCGTAAAGATCATCTACGGCAATTACTTCATCCCCGGGATTCAGCAATTTCAGGACACAATCGATGGCTGCCAGACCGGAACCGAAAGCCAGTCCCCGCGCTCCGTTCTCAATACTGGCCAGCGAATCTTCCAGAGCCTGTCTGGTAGGGTTGGCTGCTCTTGAATATTCATAACCCGAATGTACGCCCGGGCTTTTCTGGGCGAAGGTAGAAGTCAAAAAAACGGGCACGTTCACAGAACCGGTGGCCGATTCATGGTGCTGCCCTCCGTGTATTACTTTGGTGTTGAAATTCATATTTTTAAATTTGAAAATTTGAAAATTGAATAATTGGATCATCCGCTTTCTATGAAACATGAAAACAGTTTAATTTGAAAATGTAAGGCTGTCATCATTTTCAAATTGCCAAATTATTCAATTTTCAAATGGTTTTTACATTTTTATTGCAGATTTTACGGCAAATTCCTCTGCCATTTCCTCCATCCACTGGGCTACATCTTCTTCACCGGTTGCCCTCTGATAGGTATTCCCCATAGAAACCAGGATCTGGTGCATAAACATTTTCATCTGGTCTACCGGCATTTCCTTTGTCCAGAGATCAATCCGTAAAGCTTCCATTTTTTTATCGTCCCAAACGGAGATCATGGTGGCTTTGGTTTCTTCTTTTTCTATTCCGCCATCCTGGGCATTCCAGGTCATGTACTCAGGGATGTGATTTTCGTCAAGCTCTACATCTATGGTAATCTGGGTTTTTCTCATAACGTTCTGTTTATTTTTACTCAATAATTGTATTTTCAGCCTTTTTCAGGGCTGGTATGCTGCATGGGATGCTTTCTGCTCTTTTCTCTTTATCTGTCAGGACTGTTTTACTTCAGCTTCGGCTTATATCCGGATTGGTTGAAGATCACCGTGGCATCCGTATTCAGGAAATCCTGAAGCTGGGTGTCCGGTTTTTCCTTCAGGTACTGCTTACAGATCTGCCAGCCGGTAAAAATCCCAACCTGCGGTGATGATTCGTTGTCAATTTCCGTATAAAATTTTGAAAATGGCCCCGGCGCAATAAAACGGTCTTCCAGCCGGTGGTCGTCTCCGAAAATCAGGTTATTTTCCACAAAATAATTCCAGATATTGGCTTCGTTGGCCACTGCCCACTCATACTGTTTCTGGGTATAGTTCATTTTCAGGTATTCCGGATAAGTCGGTAGAAAAGCATCTTTCAGGATCATGATCTTGCCGTTCAGAATCATGGTATCGATAAATTTCTGATGGTCCGGAGATTCTTTTACGAAGCCTTCGGCAAAAATCTGCGCAACTTTAGGAACAATATTGTTCGGGTTCATCGATTTCTGGAAATACATTTCCAGTCCTTTATAATGCTTGTTCCCTTCTCCTAAAAACCCGGTAATGTCTACGAACAGAAGGTTTCCCTTAACATCATAAAAAATAGGATCCTGAACCATCTGCAGGGCTGAAGAAAACAGGTAGACCTTAGGACTTTTAAATTCCGGAAAATAATATTTGATATGCGAAAACAGGTCATGCAGATCGGTCTGAAGCTTTTTCTGATCAATTTTTGCAATGGCTTCCTGATAGATTTTCTTTTCGCCTTCATCGGCACGTCTCTTCACAAAATCCGCATCGCTTACCGTACCCTGAAACCAGGGAAATTCTTTCTCGAACTGTTCAAGCGGAAGCTCCTGATTGTAAAACGCTTTGGAAATATCCGTGATTTCCACCTTTTCCGCAGGGGTTTTCACTTCAACGTTCCAGGGGTTCTGCGTTTCTTTTTTGCAGGAACCCAAAGCCAAAACTAATCCGAGGGAAAGTGCGATAATTCTGAAAATCTTCATATTTTTACAGGAAATTTTTAATCTACAAAAATAAGGATTTAAACATAATGTACTGATGAAAAACAAAATATTTACCTTCCTGCTTTTTCTGTCCGGCATTTCCTGCTGGAATGCGCAGAAACTTAATTTTTCGGATAAAGTATTTGAAAAAGCCGTTATCGAGAAATTCGACCTTAATAAAGACGGCGCCATCGACCAGTCTGAAGCAGACAAGGTGGTAAATCTCTTTATTTCCAACAAGATAAAGGTACGCTCTGCAGATGACATCAATTTTTTTAAAAACGTACAGACCGTTGTTCTGGACGGTTCCATCATCATTTCAGTTACGCTTAAAAATCTTGATAAGCTCAGCCTGTTTTCCTGCGAAGCCTGCAATATGCTGGATTTCCAGGCAGAAAACCTGAAAAACCTGACTTCATTATACCTTAACGGAAATAAACTTACCCAGATTTCCCTGAAAAACACGCCCGAGCTCTATGAACTGGTATTATCCTCAAACAGCCTTACATCGCTTGACGTAAGCCCGCTCAAAAAACTGATTACTCTAAACATTGAAAACAACCGCATCAGCAGCCTGGACCTCTCAAACAATCCTGAAATCTGGAAGCTCATGACTAAAAACAATCCCTTACAGGAAACGGATATTAAAAGGGCCAAAACAGCAGCCGTTAAGGTTCCCGCTGCTTCGTCTGCTGCTCCTAAAAAACCGGGAAATGGAAATTAAAACTCAACGGCTGGTCCTTAGAGAATTCGAAGACGCGGATGCCGGACGCCTGTTCCTTATGGATTCCCATCCTGATGTCATGCGATATACCGGCACCGCTCCTGTTACCGCACTCAGTGAATCCGAATACATCATCAGGATGATCCGGCAGCAGTACAGGGAATACGGTACCGGCAGAATGGCTGTCGTCGAACGGGAAAGCGGACTTTTTATCGGCTGGTGCGGATTGAAATACTGCAGGAAAGCAAGCGGACACGAAGATTTTTATGATATAGGATATCGTTTTCTGCCGGAATACTGGGGAAAAGGCTATGCTTCGGAAGCAGCAAGAGCTTCACTGCAATATGGGTTTACCGTACTGAAGTTAACAACCATTTATGCTGAAGTCCATCACGAAAACGCAGCATCCAGCCACCTGCTGAAAAAACTCGGCTTTGTGAAAAGCGGTGAATATATGGAGCCGGACGGCCTGTGTTTTGGGTATGAACTGAAACATGAAAATTTCCATTAAAGATACCCGGAACTTTCTATTCCGGAATTTTTTATTTAATTTAAACTAAAAATAAAACAATGCAGACACAGAAAATAACAGACCATATCGTCAACTGGCTGAAAGACTATGCTGTAAAAGCAAACGTAAAAGGTTATGTCCTGGGTGTTTCAGGAGGAGTGGACTCCGGAGTGGTATCCACCCTATGCGCCATGACGGGGCTTGATGTCCTTCTTATCGAAATGCCGATCCGCCAGAAAGCAGACCAGGTAAGCCGCGCACAGGACCATATTGAAGACCTTAAAAAAAGATTTCCGAACGTACGGGGGGAAAGCATCAATCTTACTCCGGTCTTTGAGAGTTTCGAAAGCACGGTTGCGGGGCATTCCGAGGGCAATCCGAATAATAATC
>NZ_CAJYMO010000027.1 GCF_913776365.1 uncultured Chryseobacterium sp.
CTCCGTCAATGGTAAATCCGATAGAATCCCCGAAGGAAAGAGAAAAACCGACAACCACCCACACAATTGAAATCACACCCAATGCGATAAAGCTCTGCAGCATAGTGGAAATCACATTCTTTTTTCCCACCATTCCGCCATAGAAAAAAGAAAGGCCGGGTGTCATGAGAAGGACCAGTCCTGCTGCTGCGAGAATCCAGGCTACATCAGCACCAACGATTTTATCTTCTGTCAGGAAATCCCCGGTATCAGGAAGATCAGCCGCCGGGCTCCAGAATAGCCCGCCGACAGCCACCAGGCAGATAATTGTAAAAGAAACGATCCATTTCAGGCCTACTTTCATGAGATGTGTATTTTTATCCCTGCAAAACTACATAATAATTTTATAAAAATGAAAAATTAAAGCAGACACCCCATTAAATTTACATAAAAATTAAAATAAAATATAATTTATTTCAACACCTCCCTTAATATCAGAGACACCTCCTTTGATTTTGTAGCAGGAAACAAATGAGTCCCCCCTTTTATAACATAATCCGGACGGCAGTTTTTAATCGGGAATACGATGTCGCGGTCTCCCAGGATCTGTATAACTTCCGGACTTTCCTCAAATTTCCAGTCGGAGATCTTTTCAACGGACCACTTCAGGTAATATGGATCGCGGACCTGAAAATACTGCAGGACTTTAGGGTTCTTAGGATCAAAAAACTTTCTGACTACCGAATATACCCTGGTCGTTCTTTCATTGAAAAAAGTAACCGGAAGCAATCTCGGAATGCGGGTCAGCTGGCCCGTCCGGATCAGCCTCGATTTCTCTTTATCGGATCTGATACTGCCCAGGATGACCACTTTTACGGCAGGCTTCAGCTTATTGATTTCCTGCACCAGAATACCGCCAAAAGAATAGCCTACCAGGTAAAAAGGCTCTGAACCGTTTATTTTTTCAGCCATCCGCGCAACATAATGCGGAAAGGTTTCATTTTTTTCCGGGATAAGCCAGTCGATGAATACGATTTCATGCTGCTCCGGAAACCTGATTTTTTCCAATACCTTGAAATCTGCACCCAGGCCGCTTACTACATAAATTTTCATAATGCTAAAATAAAAAAAAATATGCTGTTAGAGCTTAAAGCTCTAACAGCGTAAAAAAAGCGGCTTCCGAAGAAGCCGCTCTTATTTAATGCCGTCAGAAAACTATTTCTTTTTCTTAACAGGTGTCCTGTTTTCATTGTCCAGCTTTTCGGTAGAAAGCTTGAACTGGATATCCATTTCGTTTTTAATGAAGTAATCTTTCAGGGAAGACTGGTAGAATACTTTGAAATCCCTTCTGTTCAGAGAGAATTTAGCAGATTCTATTACCACCGTAAACTGGGTGATGTATACGTTGGCCGGGAAAGTAATTGTTTTTCTTACCCCTTTAATGGTAACGTCTCCGTACACCGTAGAATTGAATTCGCTGTTTGCCAGGGGAATAATTTTCGTAAGGTGGAACTTCGCCAATGGGAATTTCTTAACCTCAAAAAAGTTGGAGCTTTTCAGGTCATTGGTCAGTTTTACCTGATCTTCGTCAGAAACATCACCGGCCATGATGGACTTCATATCGATTACAAATTCACCATCCACCAGGACGGTTTTATCAAAAGTAAATTTACCGCTTTTCAGCTTTACCGTTCCGGAATGGGTAGTCGGAACCGTTTTCACTACTTTGTATCCCCACCATCTGATTTCGGATGAGGTTACCTTCACCACTTTATCTCCTTTCTTCTGAGCGAAAACAAAAGACATGCTGATGCACATCATAGCAAACAATAATAATCTTTTCATTCTTTTTTATTTACAATTCAACAAAAATAAAAAAAAGTGTAGAACTTCTACACTTTTAACAATTTTTTTTTGATTAAATTATTTGGCTGTTACTTTTACCAGCATTTCAATATCATCTTTCACAAGGACATCCTGCATGGTAGACTTATACGTTACATCAAACTTCTGTCTGTCGATTGTAAATTTCTTGGATTGCAGGGTTACCGCTCCATTGCTGTAGGTAATTTTTGCAGGGAAAGATACAGGATTGGTTTTTCCTTTCACCGTCAGGTTTCCAGATACCAGGGAAGTATATACCTTATCATTATTCTTCTTTATTCCGGTAATTTTAAAAGTGGCTGTAGGGAACTTTTCCACTTCAAAGAAATCACCGTTCTTCAGATGCCCGTTCAGTTTCTGCTGATATTCGCCGGTAAGATCGGTCGCGTTGATGGAGGTCATATCCAGTACAAAAGTACCGCCTGTAAGCTGGTTTCCTTTCATCATCATTTCCCCGTTTTTCACTTTTACGGTTCCGGTGTGAGAGCTGGCTTCGGATTTTGCAATTTTATATCCCCACCACTGGACATCGGAGGTCATCACTTTTTTCAGCTGCCCGAACGCCAGTCCGCTGGCCAGTACTGATAACAAGAATAATTTTTTCATTGGAATAAAGTTTATGTATTATTTACGGATGCAAATGTAATCAACTGCAGCGAAAGATAGCCTTGATATACATCAATAAATTCAATATCTTTTATCGTCCGTTGTTACCAATAGAAAAACTCCGGAATAATCCGGAGTTTTTCTATTGATTTTATAAGCTTTTTTAAGATGTTTTCAGGCATGGGCTGCTTACTCCTGATGGTAATAAGCAGTATACAGGGCAATCCCGTTCAATGCCGTATGGTTCTGCTTCACCAGGTAAATCGGGATGTTTTTCAGCATTTCTTCCATTTTGTCGCTGATCTTGTATTTTTCGTAGAATTTGTCTTTGTTGACGTAGGCTCTGATTTCCTGAGGAATATCCCCTGAAAGGAACAGCCCGCCCGTTGCTTTAAGCTTAAGGGTCAGGTTATTGGCCTCCCGGGCAAGGAACTCCAGGAAGGTATCCAGTGCGATCTTGCAGATCATGACATCTTCTTCCACCGCTGCTTTGTAAAGCTCCTGCACGAAGTTTCCGTTTGAAAGCCTTTCTGCCAGCCATTCCGGCTCAGGATGCCTCTTTACGTCCCTCAGGAAGCGGTAGATGTTGAACAATCCTGTTTTTGAAAGTACGTTTTCCCAGCTTACAATACCATAAATATTGTTCAGGAACTGGTAGAATTCCACCTCTACATTGGTTCTCGGGGAGAACTCGGAATGCCCGCCTTCCGTAGCAAAAGGCCTCAGGTATTTTCCGTCGAAGAAATATCCGGCTTCCCCAAGTCCGTTTCCGGGAGCCAGGATGGCCACGTTTCCTTTTTCCAGGTGTCCGCTGGAATAAATCGGTTCCAGGTCATTATCTTCCAGAAGGGCCATTCCGTAAGCGGCAGCTTCCTGGTCGTTCAGCATCTCTACCTTTTCGAAACCGAAGTCCCCTGAATATTCTTCCAGGTTCAGCTCCCATCCCAATCTTTCCGGGCTGCTCTTTCCGTTAAGCACAGGCCCCGGAACAGCCATTCCGAAACGTTTTACATTTTCCAGCCCGTTATCCTGTATGAATTTTTTCAGGATGTCTGAGAAGGAAGCATATTCTTTGGTAGGATAATCCTGCTGTACCTTAACTTCGATCGCTCCGTTACCGGAAATATAATAACCCAGAGTGGTTACGTCTTCACGAAGGTTTGCGCCAATGATGGACACATTATCATTGCCGGTATTTTTTACGCCCGGTAAATAAAGTGGAAATTTCGGATTCAAATTCATAACCTCAAATTTTATCAAATATAATAATACTTTTCGTAAGTTTCCGCTGTAACCAAAAAACCTTTTCAAAAAATCGAAAAGGTTTGGTTAATAATTGCTTATCTTAAATCTAACTACTTCCCTAATGGAATATTGTAAGAAAAGCCTACGCCAATGTTACCCACATTGTAGTCCTGGCCCGGCAGGTCGCCGTTGTTTCCTACAAATACTTTCTGGTACTGCACAAAGAAGTTCCAGTCACGGTTGTGATATCCTATTTCAGGCTTCAGGTAAAATCCTCCGCCTGGTCTGTCCATCACAGAATTGGCAGCAACCTTATCATTTCCTACCAGGATTCCGTATCCGATATCGGTACCGAAATAAAATCCGGTCTGCTTAGGATAGATTCTTAACAATGCCGCTACAGGAATTACACCTACGTCATTATTGTCATATCCGTTATTGTCTTTAGCGAAATAATGGGTATACCCTGTCGCAATACCCAGTCCGAAGCCTGGCGTAATCAGGTTCTGATAAGCCACATCCACGCCAACTGCAGCGGAAAGGTTATCGGAAGGCACCGCCAGTCCTACATTAGCACCTACTTTAATCATATTATTCATCTGTGCACTCTGTGCGCTTAACGCACCTGCCGTCAAAACGCCGGCCAACAGCACTGCCTGTTTAAACATTTTCATACTTCTGATTTTAAATTTTTGCTATGCTGACTGCTGTAAAAATCGTGCCAAGCACAAGGATTAAAGTAAGTTTAACATACCATGAGTATTCAGCGTTTTGACTCTCAGTAATTTATTACATATTGAAATTTAAATGTTTGTTTAATGATTTATTCTGAGTGCCCGCAGAATACCGAAAGCTGTCGTACATAAGGTACAATTCATTACAACCCGGTCCCCCGTTCTTTTAACAAACCTTAACCGATATTAATTTAACTTTCCCGTACCTTAAGGATCAAAAAATAAATTCTATTTATGCCGGTCCCTTCCTTTATTCATAACAAGCATCTTCTCTGGCGGGCAGGATTCGGGGTGGAAACCGCACAGTTTGATCACCTGCATACCACAGACATTTCTGAATTGCTGGAAGAACTGATAAGCGAAGAAGCTTTTTCAGCAATTGGATATCATGCCTCTGGAAAGGAGACCGTTAATGCCATGGAGCCTGCTTCGCCGGCAGAAAAGAAAAAGAAAATGCAGAAGATCTACCGGCAGCAGAACGAAGAACTGAATCTGAATTTCCTGGATAAAATGGTCAACAGCAGGGAACAGCTGAGGGAAAAGATGGCCTTTTTCTGGCATGGGCATTTTGCTTCAAGGGTGCAGAACCCTGAATTCAACTGCCAGCTGCTGAATGTAATCCGTAAAAATGCACTGGGGAATTTCAAAGACCTTCTATATGGAGTCAGCCAGTCACCGGCTATGCTGAATTTCCTGAACAACCAGCAAAATAAAAAAGACCATCCGAATGAAAATTTTGCCCGTGAAGTGATGGAACTTTTTACGATGGGCCGCGGGAGCTATACCGAAAAAGACATCCGGGAAGCTGCCCGGGCATTTACCGGCTGGGGCTATGCCAAAGACGGAAGGTTTATGGAAAGAGAAAAGCTGCATGATGAAGGTACAAAGACCTTCCTGGGAAAAACAGGAAATTTTACCGGATCGGATGTTCTGGATATCATCCTGGAGCAAAAAGCTACGGCACGGTTCATTACCGTAAAAATTTACCGCTTTTTTGTGAATGAAAATGCAGACGGGCCGACAGTAGATGCATTGAGTGAAAAGTTTTACGATTCCGGATACGATATTAAAAGCCTGATGAAGGATATCTTTTCAAGTTCATGGTTTTACAGCCAAAAGAATATCGGTACCCGGATCAAGTCCCCCATTGAACTGATGGCCGGCATGATGCGGGCACTGCCCATGGAGATCAGAAATCCTGAGAACCTCATCGTCTACCAGAAACTGCTGGGGCAGATGCTGCTCTACCCGCCCAATGTAGCCGGATGGCCCGGCGGAAAATCCTGGATCGACAGTTCCACACTGATGCTGCGGCTTCAGATCCCGCAGATCTGGTCAGGATTACGCCCGCTTGATTACCGGCCGAAAGAAGACGATGACCTTGATATGGGCCTGAAATCCCGATCTGCAGACCCTGCAGGAAAAGGCTTTAAAAATCCCAACATCACCATCGACTGGGAACGCGTGGAAAAGGTATTTGCCGGAAAGAATATCGGGGATTACCTGCTCCAGAGCACCCTATCACCTGATATCTCTACTGTCAACAATTTCTCTGATGGCTCCTTAAGAATGAAAGTCATTAATCTGATGTCTACTCCCGAGTATCAACTAATGTAAAACAAACCCGCTGCTTCCTCCAAAAAAATACCGCTATGCTGATTAAAAGAAGAGAATTCCTCAAAATAAGCTCCCTGGCCACCGCATCGCTGCTGATGCCCAACTTCCTGAAAGCACTGACGGTTGATGAAGCCCTGGAACCGGAACAAAAAGTCCTGGTTGTCCTCCAGTTTACCGGTGGAAATGACGGCCTCAACACCATTATTCCTGTCAGGAACGATATTTATTTCAGGGAGCGCCACAGCATAGCCGTCAGAAATCCGCTTTTGCTCAATGAAGCGGCCGGCATCAATCCTTCGCTCAGCTATTTTAAAGAACTCTACGATAACGGTGAGCTTGCCGTACTGAACAATGTAGGCTATCCCAATCCTGACAAATCGCACTTCCGGAGCATGGACATCTGGCAGTCTGCAAGCCGTAGCGACGAATACCTGGATTCCGGATGGCTGGGAAGGTTCCTTGATGATGAATGCTACCGCTGTGAACATCCCACCCAGGCCCTGGAGGTTGACGACATGCTGAGCCTGGCCCTGAAAGGCGAACGCAATAAAGCCTTTGCCTTTAAAGATCCGAAAAGGCTGTACCAGACCAGCCGGGAAAAATACTTCAGGTCCCTCTATGATCATCACCATGAAGATGAAACGGTTTCCTATCTGTATCAGACACTGGGTTCTACCCTCGATAATGCCGGTTATATCTTTGAAAAAAGCAAAGCCAGACAATCAGATCAGACGTATCCGGATTCCCAGCTGGGAAAAGATTTCAGGACAGTGGCTTCCCTGATCAAATCCGACATCAATACCCGTGTGTATTATCTTTCCGTAGGAAGTTTCGACACCCATGTGAACCAGAACGAACGCCAGCAAAAGCTTTTCCAGGACATCAATGAGGCGGTACACTCATTTACGGCAGATATGAAAAGCAATGGCCTTTTTGACAACATCCTGCTCATGACCTTCTCCGAATTCGGTCGCCGTGTTGCCCAGAATGCCAGCAACGGTACCGATCACGGAACGGCTAACCAGATGTTTTTCATCAGCGGCGGGCTGAAGAAAAAAGGGCTCCTCAATCCCCTGCCCGACCTGACTCACCTAAACGAAGGCGACCTCATCTACACGGAAGATTTCAGGAAAGTCTATGCCACCGTTCTTAAAAAATGGCTGAAGGCAGATGCTTCAAAAGTCCTGGGCTGGAGAAACGGAATATATGATTTTATATAGGCGAGTGGATGGCTGCCTGCGGTTGGCTTATGGCTAAAATCATGCACAGTAACCGGACAGGCAGCACCACCAGAGCGGTCAGCTTTTCAGTACATAAGAAAGATAAGATCCGGATAAATGCTTTAAAAATATTACAGCACACAGAAGGAGGAAATCAAAGACTTTCACTGCCATCATACCCTCAGCCTCCCGCCCTATCGAAAACCCAAGAACCATCACCCATAAACCATCAACCATAAACCATCAACCATCACCTATCATCCATCATCCATCATCCATCATCCATCACCCTCTCCCTTCCCCCAAAAGACAACAAAAAAGAGACTGCCATGACGCTGACAGTCTCTTTTTATACCATGGGTATCACATTATTCCCAGTTGTGTACGGGAATCTGTTTTTTATCGGCCGCCGGCTTCTCGTCGAACTTTTCAGCGATTTTTTTAATGATGAATTCGATAACAATCGGGGCTACTACAGCAACTACCGCTTTTAGTATTCTGGATTTCATAACAGTTATTTTTTTAATATTCCGGATACTACAATTTCCAAGCCATTATCCGTTAAGCATCACTGCCAGGCCCCTCGATGTAATTCATACAGGCTTCCTGAAGGCTTTTCTGAATTCTTTTTTTCAGTTTTTCCGGCTTCAGCACGGTAATGAATTCGCCCAGCCCCAGGATCATCCGCTCCAGCTCAAAATTCAGCTGGACACAGATTTTAAAGGTGGTTCCGCTCTCGTCCTCTGCCATGATTTCCTGTGAATGATGGAACGGCTTTGTCTTCACATACGGTGCATGTTTCGTATTGATTTTGAAAACGACATTCTGCGGCCGCTGGGTCTCGGACACCGTGACGCCGATCACCTCGCCGAAATACCGGTCGGAGTCGAAATCCTTGTCGATATATTCCATCCTTTCTTCCACGCTTATGGTTTCCATCCGGTCGAGAGCCAGGGTATACATCCTGTTCTTGCACCAGCCGATCAGGAACCAGCGGTTGTTGTATTCCTTCAGCAGCTGGGGATGTACGAAATAACAGTCGGATTCCCGTGCCTTGAAACTTTTGTAATTGATGTTCAGCACCTTTTTATTAAGGATGGCTTCGTACAGGATGTCGATATGCTCCAGGCCTTTCAGCTTCTCATTTTTATCCAGGTGGATGATGGATTTCGGGCTCCGGGCATGGATGGAATCTTCCAGCTTCTGGATGACACCGTTCATATCCCTGAACATGGAGAAGTCCTTGAACTGCTTCAGGATCTGCACGGCATTGTTCATGGCCTTCAGATCGCTTTCATTGACGGAAATGTTATGGATGCTGTAATCGGGATCGCTGTAACGGTAGTACTTCCTCTCGTAGACTTCAATCGGGGCTTCGTAACCGAACTTTTCGCTGCGCATGTTCTGCAGGTCGAGCTGTACGGTACGGCGGCTCACAAAAGACTCTTTGCCTTCGAATTCAAAGAGGGCTTCGGAACACTCGTCGATGAGGTCCTCCAGAGTGTATTTCCGGTACTTGTTTTTCAGGCATTTGTCCAGGGTTTTGTACCGGATCAGGGCATTTTTATTGGATGACATGGTATATTGAGCTGTTTGTTTTTTTATTTGGGCGTGTCCCTCAGCCGACGCCGTGGCCATCGCTTTTCAGGCCGGGCTGCTCCGGGCTCCACTTCGTTGCGGTACCGTTTCCGGGAAACGGCACTGCACCTTTCAGGCGCACCCTGCACATCCCTCACGCGGGATCCGTCTGTTAAACCTCATAGGTTTTCAAAACCTATGAGGTTTGAATAAGTCTTGAAGACCGGCAGTTTTAAGACAATTATTTTTCCTGAAGGGCTTCCTTTTCAAATGCAATTCCCTCCCATCCGGATTTCATAAAGTTCCTGATGTTCTGGTGATCGGTTCCTTCCGGGTTTTTCAGCACATCTTCCCGGTAGAAGTCTCCGAAAAGGCTTAAGGTCTCCTCTTCCGACAGGTTGTTCAGGCGGGCAAAACTGAAAATTTTACATGAACCGTTGTTCTGGTTTTCTTCGTTCACCGTATCACCGTTGGTGAATTTTGCCGGTGTAAAATCGTAATGTGCGTCGATATAGGCGATCACATCGCTGAAACAGAGGGTTTCAGTTGAGTTTCTGAGCTGTTCGGGGATCATTTTTTAAAATTTTACCAAAAATAATGAAAAAATATTCAGCTGCGCAAAAAGATTGCATACTTGCGCCGTTACTTTGCCTCAACAAAATGAGAGAACTTATGGAATTTAACGGAAACAACCTGATCGAAATGGGATACCGTCCTGCCAGATGGTTTAAGGAAGCCATCGAATTCATCAACGAAAATCAACTGGACGAAAGCCGGATCAAAATATATCTGGAACAATTCAGACAACCTGAACAGGTACCGCTCCATGAAACACCGAAAGATTTTATCATCAACATCCGGGCAGAGCATGAAAGCGAGAATGATAATGTGGAAAAAGTGATCAATACCATGAAAGTACTGATGAAGACCCCTACCCTGACCGAGGGTGCCGTTATGCCGGATGCCTGCCCGACAGGACCTGCGGGCAATATCCCGGTAGGCGGCGTGGTTGTGGCGAAAAATGCCATCCACCCGGGATTCCACAGCGCGGACATCTGCTGTTCGGTGATGCTGACGGACTTCGGGAAAGCCGATCCTAAGCAGGTACTGGATGCCGCCCACTCGGTAACACATTTCGGATACGGAGGAAGGCCGAGAGGAGAGCAGATGCCGATGTCGCAGGAACTGATGGACGCCTTCCGGGAAAACGATTTCCTGAATGATGAAAAACTGATCAGTATTGCCCGTTCGCATATGGGAACCCAGGGCGACGGAAACCA
>NZ_CAJYMO010000028.1 GCF_913776365.1 uncultured Chryseobacterium sp.
GATAATCAGGAACTGTAATTTCTGAGTGTGGGCAATGGCTTTGGCACCGCCGACGTAGGTATAAATCAGCAGGATTCCGCCCGTTAAAACATTCGTGAGATAAATATTCCAGTTGAGGACACTGGCGAGGATGATGCTCGGCGCATAAATGCTGATCCCCGTGGATAAGCCCCTGGAAAAGAGAAACAGCAGCGAAGTGAGTACCCTTGTTTTTTTGTCGAAACGGTTTTCCAGGTATTCATAGGCGGTGTAGACATTCAGCCGCTGGAAAATCGGGATGAAGGTGATGCAGATCACGATCATCGCCAGAGGCAGCCCGAAGTAATACTGGACGAAGCGCATCCCGTCGGTATACGCCTGGCCCGGCGCCGAAAGAAAGGTAATGGCACTGGCTTGTGTCGCCATAATCCCCAAAAGTACGATGTACCAGGGCATTTTGCTGTCCGCTTTCAGGTAAGAGGCGTTGCTTTTCTGGCCGCGGCCGATCCATACGCCGTAAACCACTACGGCCACTAAGGTAAAAATGAGAACGGCCCAATCAATACTGCTCATGCCCAGAATTTAGTGAATAAATAATACAATATAATCTGTAAGATCAGCGCAACGGCCAATAGCAGGTACCAGATGTTCCATTTTACAGGTTGTTTGCCCATCAGTTTTTTTGTGCGGATAAAAAGTTAAGGAACAGTCTTGCGGCCCCGGTATTTCCCGCCGGCAGCTGCCTGAAGAAAGCCAAAGGCGTGTAGATGAAATTCCCTTTGCCGTATTTCGCATATAAAGTGGAACCCTGCAGCGGCTCTTCGCCGGTATCGTGCATCTCGAAAAGCGGTTCGTAGGCTGCATCCCATTGGTCCGGGAAGTAGGCGCCGCGCTCCTGCACCCAGCCTTTGAAATCATCGGCCGTAATCTTGTTCGGGAAGTTCAGCAGTTTATGATTGGGATTTAAAAAGGTAACAGCTGCATTTTCTTCGGTCACTCGCTTATTGGCAATATTGAATTTATACATTCCCAACTGATCAACAGTTTTATCCTGGTTGGTATTGTACTGCATCACCAGGTTGCCTCCGGCTTTTACGTAAGACTGTAAGAAAGGCATCCAGCGGGCCAGCTTTTTCTCCGTATTGTTGGCCCGTACCCCCAGCACGATGGCATCGTATTGCGCCAGCTTGTCCAGGCTGCCGTTTCCGCCGTCCGGGTTTCCGTAAAAATCTTCGTCTTTTAATACCTCTGTCTGAATGCCGACGATGCGGAGGAAATCAGGAATGAAATCACCCGCTCCCTGGATGTACCCCACTTTTTTCACCGTTGACCGGATATCGCCTTTCATGACGTTGACCGTTGCCAGCGCAAAATACTGCAGGGAAGGCAGATGCGGATACTGGATGAGTACCTGTTTCTTATTGTAGGTAACTCCGTCGGTAACATATTCGGCATCCAGCTGCAAACGGTTTGAATTGATTGAAGCAAGCCTTGCTTTCGGGATAACATAGTCGACGGTCATCTCTTTACCGTTGACTGAGCTTACATCCGCCCCGCCCAGGCGTTCGCCTTTGTACATCAGGTTCAGCTTTCCGTTGCCGAATGCTTTGTTGGAATTGACTTTAATATTTAAGCTTACCTTTAAATCTTCATTTTCTTTCGCCAGGTACAGCGGTTGGGTAAATTTCAGTTCCAGGGCCGGAACAACGCGTAAAGCTTCGACTACATCGCCGCGCACCGGGTCCAGTTTCTTGAATGATAAAGGAAGATTCACCTCAAACCTTTCCGTACCGATTTTTACATCTAATAAAACATTGAGTGGCGAGCCTGCTTCGGGCAAACCTATTAAGGTTTCATCCGGAACGGAGAAAGTGGCCGCATCCACCGCCGGTTTCGCCAGCCAGTACGGTTCCGTGAGGGCTGCATCAGCCGGAATCTGTATTTCGTGGTCGATGGTGAGTAAGGAATCCTTCGGCAGTTTCCTGTTTATGTTATCCGACTGGTTCAGCCATTTTATATTTTCCACAACAACCGGGTTTTCCGCCCTGGCAATCACGTTGAGTTTAAAAGGATACGGACTCCCGGCTACTGCCTCCGGCTGGTTGGTCACCACTTCGCCCATAAAGCCGGCACAGCTGAGTATAATCCGGTCCAGGGATTTCATTTTATCTTTTCTGAGGCCTGCATCTTTGATGGCCATCACCTTTTTCCGCAAAGCCAGCAGCGCAGGAAGGCTGCGGTCCGGATTGCTGAAATTAAAGGCTGAAATGATGTTGTCCAAGGACTGGTCGATGTCCGCATTCCCTTTGGACGTCCAGGTCGCAGTCAGCCCGTCAAAGAGGTTTCCTTTCGCAGGCTCACCGGCTACGTGGGAAAAATACTCGGTCCTGATCCCGGCCACCGACTGTGTCCCGGCGCCCTGGCTTTTGTGCAGGCTGCGGCTTACGCCCGCCAGTTCGCCATAGCCCATTCCCAGCTGCGCATCGTATTGCCCGGCCGTTATCTTCAGCTGGTTTTCAGCAGTGGTATTCACGGCACCGAACCGGAAGGTATTCCACAGCAGGCGTTTCGGCTGCCAAGTGCTCACGTATTTCAGCTGGTCCGGGAAAGCCGTTTTATCACCCGCCAGCGTAAAGGCTTTTTCCGCCACTACGGCCGAAGCCGCGTGCTGTCCGTGGCCTGCCGCTGCCGTAGGAGGAAAACGGCAGATAATGACATCAGGACGGAAGTTCCGGATAACCCATACCACATCCGCAGTGATGCTGTTTTCATCCCATTGCTTAAAAGTATCGGTGGTATTTTTAGAAAACCCGAAATCGATCGCGCGGGTAAAAAACTGTTGGGCACCGTCCAGCTTCCGTGCTTCCAGCAGCTCATGCGTCCTGATCAAGCCCAGTGCAGCGCCCTGCTCCGTGCCCAGCAGATTCTGTCCGCCATCACCTCTGGTTAAGGACAGGTAGCCCGTTTCTATATGCTGGCCGTTCACCAGCCAGGAAAGCAATCCTGTGTTTTCATCATCGGGATGCGCCGCCAGGTACAGGACTTTAGGCAGGTGTTTAAGCGTTTTGATTTCGCGGTAAATCTCAGCTGATCCCGAAGGCCGGACCTGCTGGGCCGAACCGGAAACCGCAGCACAGCCGAGAATACATACAGTGAATATTTTTCTGAACATTTGAATTTGCTTTGCGCGGCAAATATAAGTAAATCGTTCTTTTTCCGGCAGGAAAAGGAAAATCAATACACCGTGCCCGGTTTTCGCTTTATTTCTGCAGCATTTTTGCAGTCAACAGGAGATCACCTAAAATCATCAAAGATCGGCACCTGCCGTGCCATCAGATTTTATCTTCTGTCTTGTATGATTTCATTAAAGTCCCTGTCCGAATGAATGCCTTTTTCCGCTTCGTCAGTATCCTCCCGGGCTTTTGTGGCCTGTTCAGACATCCTGGCTTTGCAGTCTTCAGGGTCTGACTGCAGGTCAGATACCTGCCAGATATCATGCGTCCGGCAGTCCTATATTGACTCCGGAGCGAGAAAAAAGAGGCATTACGTGCACCTTGTCCCCGGTCGGGGTGATATTCTTGCAAAAAAATCAGCCTGACAGTTATGAAAGCTGTCAGGCTGTTGAAGCAGGCTATAAAAAATTATGTTGAGCTCATATTCCCGTTACCGAAGGTTTTACGGTTTTAGGTCCCCGAATGTTTTATCTGCAGGCAGAATGGGTTGTACTTTCTCCACCACCAGTTCTTTCGGGACGGAAAATTCGGTGGTCTGCCTGATGTCTGAAGAGGATGCGCCTACGGAAACCCTGTACGTTCCCGCTTCGGCCACCCATGCGGATTTTGCCGTTTCAAATGAGGCGAGATCTTTAGGATGGAGCGTCAGCGTCACCGTCTGGGATTCTCCCGGTTGCAGATTCCTCGTTTTGGCGTAGGCTTTCAGTTCGGACTGCGGTTTGTCGATGGTTTTGCCCGGAGCCGATACATACAGCTGCACCACTTCCTTTCCGGCCGTTTTCCCGGTGTTTTTTATCTCAAGGGAGACCTCCAGCGTATTACTGAACGTCTTTGAGCTGGCCCTGAGGTCTGAATAGGTAAAATCCGTATACGATTTCCCGTACCCAAACTCGTAGGAAGGCTTCACACGGAAGGTATTGAAATACCGGTAACCCACATACACACCTTCCTGGTAGGTTACTTCCTTCGGATTGTCCGCAGGAGTGCCCGGGAAATTCTTTGCTGAGGCATGGTCTGCGTAATTCACGGGGAACGTCATCGTCAGCTTTCCGGAAGGATTCACCTTTCCTGAAACCACATCCGCCACGGAATGCCCGCCTTCCTGTCCCGGCTGCCAGGCCAGAAGGATGGCATCGGCTTTATCTTTCCACGAGGCGGTTTCTATTACCCCGCCGGTATTCAGAATCACCACCACTTTCTTGCCTTTTGCGTGGAAGGCTTTGGATATTTTATCCAGCATTTCTGTTTCTTCGGCTGCCAGGTTGAAGTCATTGTCCACGCTCCGGTCACCGCCTTCCCCGGAATTCCTTCCCAGGGTTACGAAAGCGATTTCCGAGGTTTCCGCTTTCTTCGCGATGAAGGCATACTCCATTTTCATTTCGGGAAGTCTTTCCGGCAATGCCAGGATTCCCCGTTTCTTCCTGTTCTCTTTCTCGGCAGCCTGCTCTTTTTCGGCATACGGCGTGTAGAGGTCAGCCAATTCCTGGTCCAGCTTATAGCCGGCTGCATTGAGGCCT
This sequence comes from uncultured Chryseobacterium sp., assembly GCF_913776365.1. GTDB lineage: Bacteria > Bacteroidota > Bacteroidia > Flavobacteriales > Weeksellaceae > Chryseobacterium. The sequence goes on from NZ_CAJYMO010000028.1 coordinate 4,730, forward strand.
TCCAGTAACGAAACGGTATGCCTGTTATTGACGCTTCCGCTCCCCGTTCCGCCTGTAATCCATGCATAGGAAGTTACCCCGAACAGGGAAATTTCTTTCTGCCTGTTGTTAAAAGGCAAAGCATTCCGTTCATTTTTAAGCAGCACCATACCTTCGGCCGCCGCATTTCTGGTGACCGCTGCATGTCCTTCAAGATCAGGCCGGTCGCTGTACCTGTAGTGCGCGAAAGTGGGTGTTCTGAAAATATATTCCAGGATTCTTTTTACGTTGAGGTTGGCCGTCTCCTGAGAGACTTTTCCTGAATTCAAAGCTTCCAGCAGGACCTTTTTCTGTGCCGGGATCCCGGGCATCAGCAGGTCGTTCCCGGCATTCATCTGTTTCACGACATCGGAAAGACCGCCTTTCCGGATCGACTCGAAGCCCGGAAAGCCGCCGAACCAGTCGGTCATGACAATTCCTTTGAAGCCCCACTCGTTCCGCAGCACCTGAGTGAGCAGATCGCGGGAATCGGAGGTATAAACGCCGTTTACTTTGTTGTAGGAAGACATCACGGTCCAGGGCTGTGATTCTTTAATGGTGATTTCAAAATTCCTGAGGTAGAGTTCCCGCATTGCTCTTTCGGAAACGTGCGCATTGATGGTGAGGCGGTTGGTTTCTTCATTATTGGCTGCAAAATGTTTGATGGAAGTCCCCACGCCCTGCGACTGGATCCCGTTCACCACGGCAGCAGCCGTTTTTCCCGATACCAGAGGGTCTTCGGAATAATACTCGAAATTCCTGCCGTTCAGCGGGTTCCGCTGTATATTGAGCGCCGGTGCCAGAAGGACGTCGACGCCGTATTCTTTCACTTCGTTCCCCATAGCTTTCCCCACCTGCTCCAGCAGGTCCGTATTCCATGTGGAAGCCAGGGCTGTCCCTACCGGAAAGGCCGTTGCATAGTATGTTTTCGAATCATGATCTCTTGTCGGCGCAATCCTTAAGCCGGCTGGTCCGTCTGCCACCACCGTGGCAGGAATCCCGAAACGGTTGAAACTTGCTGTTCCGCCCGCTGCTCCGGGAACCAGCCCCTGCCTGGAATCACCGACAGGCCCTGTCAGCACTTCAATCCCAGGCATCCCGGTGCCGATGAGGAGGTCGGCTTTTTCTTCATTGGTCATTTCCCTGATGATGGCCGCTATTCTTTTATCTGCCGGAAGCCTTGTGTCTTCCCAGGCATCCAGTTTCCCGTTCTTGTTAAAGTCACTGAATACTTTTCCGGCAACGGAAACCGTTGCCTTTTCCTGGGCCCTGGCCGACGGCGAAGCCGCCGTTAAGGCAAGGAACATTCCTGCATATTTTGCTTTCTGGGAAAGTTTGAGTAATGTTGATATATTCTTCTTCATAATTATTTCTTTGTCTTATATTTTTATTTCTTTTTCTTCCAATCGAAGATGATCTCCTTTTATAGAAGAGACATTTATGAACCCTATTAATGTTGAGGATTGTTGTCCGATAAAATCAAAAATGCAGGTAACAGGACGCTTCTACGGAGCTTTTTATCACAAAATACAATGGTTTTCTATTATCAGTTAGCTCCTGATCAAGCTACATGAGCCCTATCAGGACTTACTGTTAACAGAAAAAATATATTACCCAACAGAACCCCATAAGAGCGACCTGATGGTTTAACCTGAAAGTGAATGTGTTACATTTCCGGAATTCTTATCGCATTGGAATAATATTAATCTTGGATTTGCATTTTTGTGCACTTTTCAAAAGCATTGTTTAAAACTTTAGGCTTTTGTGACTTTTGTGGTTTAATTTTATAAAAACTTGTGGAATTTCAGCCAGTCCAAATAAACATGAGACCAATTATCCACCGGGCTTTCCTGTTTTCCCATCCCGAAGCCATGGCCGCCTTTTTCATAGATATGCAATTCCACAGGCTGCTGTGCGTCGTGCCATTTGGTATAGAGCATAACCGATTTCGGGGCGAGCTTCAGCTGGTCGTCATCCGCCGCACAGATGAACAGCGGCAGCTTCTGCCCGGGGACAGGGTATCCCAAAACCGCATCACTGGGACCGCCGTAGATAGAAGCGGCAAAATTCGGGATGGTGGAAGCCTCTTCACTGTGGAGCACGCTTTCCAGGATCACACTGGCACCGGCAGAAAACCCGATCACACCTAATTTCGCCGGATTGATGTTCAGTTTCGCAGCATTCTTTCTGAGGTAAGCGATGGCCGTTTTGATATCGTTTCCCGCCATCACCTTTATCGCTGCCGTTTTCGCATCAAAAGCAGGCCGGTCTTTGATGTTTTCCATCATTTCCCGGGCCGGATCACCGGTTTTGGTTTCCAGCAGGCGGTATTTTAAAACCACGGCCGTGATCCCTTTTTCCTGAAGGACTTTCGCCAGGTCCCGTCCTTCTTTATTGATGGAAAGGCTCTGAAAACCGCCGCCTGGAGCTATGATGATAACGGTTCCGTTGGCTTTTGCCTTCGGTGCTGCATAGATTTCGATGGCAGGAGCCGCCACATTGTAGACCAGATGGGTTTTGAACAGATCGGAGTCCATTTCCTTTTCGGAATACGTCCAGTTTTCCGAGCCCGGTGCCTTGCCCTGATACAGCGGAATGGATTGCTGGGCATTAACGGTGGTTAAAAGGGAAAGGAGTATTCCTGTTATGATTGCTTTTTTCATTGTAAGGTTGTTTTGAATGTAAAATTGAACGCGGAGGGCACAAAGGTTCCATGGTGCAATCCGCTGTTTGTAAGTTCGCTAAGGCGTTAACACTCAGCTAAGAGCACTAAACCATTAATAATGGGCCTGAATGCGTTGTTTTGATCGTAAATTGAACGCGAAGGGCACAAAGGTTTTTTATGGTGCGATTCGCTGTTATCATATTCGCAAAGGCGTTAATACCAGCGGAAACATCAACAGACGCCTGAATGGCAGGGCCCCTCTGATCCGCCGGCTTCATTTGCAGCCCGGCCCGGACATTGTCTTCTACAGGTTCAGAGAACGGAGCAGCACCTTTTCAACAGTCCGGTAAGCCTGTAACAGGCTGAACCGGGATGTTCTGCTGACGGATGAGGCTGCCCGGGCCTCTGTCTTTACCGGAACAGCTGCGGAACAAATTCGTTCAGGTAGGTTCTCCAGTTGCTCCACGTATGGCCGCCTTCGGATTCCACATACTGATACCTGAAGTTCATTTTGTCCAGTTTCTCACGGTATTCTTTCACGTTTTTATAAAGAAAGTCAGTCTTTCCGATACCGATCCAGTACAGTTGGTATGGATTGCTTTGTTGTGTTTTAAGTTTCTGGTCCAGGTTCTGGTACACCGGGCTTTTCTTTTCATCCGGCGGAAGGATAGCCGGGGAAAAAAGGCCGACATATCCAAACGTTTTCGGCTGATTGGCAGAAATATACAATGAATGGAAACCGCCCATGGAGAGTCCGGCAACCGCACGGCTCCCCGCATCGGCCTTGACACGGTAACCGGATTCCGTGAAGTCCATTATTTCTTTGAAGTAGGTTTCCATATCGCCGCTGAAGATATCCGGCGTTCTCA
>NZ_CAJYMO010000029.1 GCF_913776365.1 uncultured Chryseobacterium sp.
TATTCGTCAGGCGGAATATTCAAATCTATAAAATTGAAGTTTGGTTTTTGTCCTTCTTCCTGCAGAAGATTATAGATTTTGGTGCTTTCTGTATCTGAAGACAGATAGTAAATAATATTTTTTTCTATATCAGCTTGTGAAAACAGTTTCGAATCATTAGGAATAATATTTCTTTCGAGAAGTTTTAATTTTCCCTTTTTTGTGAAAACAACTTTAGCGAATTCACCTGTTTTGGCAGCATGATTTAAATTGAATGGCAGAATAGCAAGATTTCTTAAAGGAAGTTCAGATACTGATCCACCAACACAATATTCAGCAATTGAAATTGTTGAAATATGCATTTTAATATCATTACTCAGAAAATACTTATAATACGCTAAAGCATTTTTAAACAATGGGTCAGCATCATTTAAAAATCTAATAAAAAAACTTGTATCTAGTAGTACGCCATTAACTTTCATAGCTTCCACGGATTTGTCTTAACCATTTATCAGGATCAGTATTTGAAAGCCAGGACTTTTTTGCTTTGTCTCTTAGTTTCTTTAAATAATTTTCATCAAAAATGGGATTGTAATCAATTAATTCAATGAACTCCAGATTGGTGAAATCAATTTCTCCGTTTTCAGAATGTTGACGTCCTTTAGCTCTTATACCTAATGATTTATAAAGAATATTTTCTTCCTGTTGTTCAAGAAATGAGATAGGAGTCTGAATTCTTACTGTTCCGTATTCATCCGTCAATAAATGAATATTAGCTTTGTCTTTACCGCCCGCATTGGTTATTTTTCCATAAAAATAAAACTCTGCTTCAGCCCAGATAGCTTCTGTTCTTTTGAAATCAGAAAATTTATCGATACGGAGGGTATTTGAATTGCTAAGTGAAGTGGTAATGTCAAATGCAAAATCTTTTTTTTTGGCCAGATCCTGTAAATGTTCAAAAGCTTTAGCAGTAGCCAGATCAAGATAATCAATTGTATGAGTCTGAGAAATTAAGCCTAAAACAGCATTAAAACTTACGATATATTGTATTCCTGTTTTAAAAATATTTCTAACCGAGCCTTCTTTTATATCATAAGAAATCACAGGCCTGTTTTTTTTGTCTCCCGAATATAACAGATCATCAACGGTGTTTAATATAGAAACGATTTCCCTGATATCAAAGTTATCGGGGGTAATATCTACATTTCCGATTTTTCCGGAAACTTTTATTTCTATTTGACCATGCTTTTCCACTAAACAAAAGTAAACAAATTTTATTTTAAAAACTTATACGACATGGCTTTACTATTTTAAAAGGATAATTTTAATATTCTTTTTATAACCCCAAAATAAATTCCCCCGCAAATTTGCCCACCCAATTTTTTAAAAGTAATTTTGCATGAATCTAAAATAAAAGTAAAATATGTCAACTTACGTAGTTGTAGGTCTTCAGTATGGAGATGAAGGGAAAGGAAAAATCACGGATGTTTTATCGGCAAAATCGGATTATGTGGTGCGCTTCCAGGGCGGAGACAACGCAGGTCACACGGTATATGTGGGTGAAGAAAAATTCGTGTTGCACCTTCTTCCGTCGGGAGTCCTTCAGTGCAAAGGGAAGTGCATCATTGCCAACGGCGTGGTGGTAAACCCTAAATCTTTCATTAAGGAGGTAAACCAGATCGAAAGCAAAGGCCTGAAAACAGACCACATTTTCATCAGCCGCAGAGCGCATGTCATTATGCCGTACCACATCCTTCTGGATACCTATCGTGAAGAAGAGCATGGCGGAACCCAGATCGGGACCACCAAAAAAGGGATCGGCCCTTGCTACGAAGACAAAATCGCCAGAGTGGGCATCAGGATGATCGATCTTCTCAACCCGGAAATCCTGAGGGATAAAATCGAGAAAAACCTGAAAATCAAAAACTCCCTTTTTGAAAAATATTACGGGAAGCCGACTCTTGACGTTGAGGAAATTTACAATGAATTTTTAGAAATCGGAAAACTTCTTCAGGACAGGATCGTGGATACGGAACTGGAACTGAACGAAGCCATCCAGGAAGGTAAAAACGTACTTTTCGAAGGTGCCCAGGCCCTGATGCTGGACATCGACTTCGGTACCTATCCGTACGTAACTTCCTCTTCTCCTTCTACCGGAGGCGTGTGTACCGGAGCCGGAGTACCGCCGACTTCCCTTCAAAACCTGATCGGGGTGGCCAAAGCCTACTGTACAAGGGTTGGAAACGGGCCGTTCCCTTCCGAGCTGGATAACGAACTGGGAGAAAGCATCCGCCAGATCGGCGGTGAATTCGGGGCAACCACCGGAAGACCGAGAAGGACAGGTTGGTTAGACCTGGTTTCTTTAAAGCATGCCTGCATGATCAACGGGATCAATAACCTGGTGATCACCAAGCTGGATGTACTGACAGGTATTGAAAACCTGAAAATCGTTACCCATTACAAAACCGAAGACGGAAAAGTGATCGATTATTTCACTTCATCCACCGAAAAATTATACAACTATGAGCCGATCTACCAGGACCTTCCGGGCTGGACGGAAGATATCACCAAGGTAAGAAGCTACGACGAGCTTCCGGATACCGCCCAAAAATATATTGAGTTCATTGAGAAATACCTCGGAATCAATGTGTACCTGGTGTCCGTAGGACCGGAAAGAAGCCAGAACATCATCAGAAAAGAATTATTCTGATTAAAGATTAATTAGAAATATAGAAAAGAGACTGTCACTGCGACGGTCTCTTTTTTATTTTCATGGATTCAGTTTAATCCTGAAACCGGTAATTAACTTTTAGCTTTCTTCCATAACAGCTAATTACCGGGTACCATTTACTATCAACCATCAACCATCGACCATCAACCATCAACTATCCACTATCCGCCATCCGCCAGAAACCAGCCCGTCATTTCTCAACATGCTGTTTTACTATTCATTACCGGAAAATAACCGGTATACATTTATTTTACTTTTTCATTCTTTATTCCCTTCCGGCATCCGGCCCGTCTCATTCATCCTATTCATTACATAATTAAATTTTATCTCATCTGTATAATATCTGATATAAAAGTGCGTTTTCAATAGTATCATGGCAGATATTTTGATGCTCCATTATTATTTACCGGAGAAAGGTGAAATACTAATAATCTATTAATGCTTAAATTTTAGAAAGGATGAAAAACATGCTTCAGAATCAGGAATTTCGTTTCAACGAAGTCCTTTTCGAACACCGGAACAAGGAATACGGTGCCTACGCCCTGAGAAACGAATCAGGCAGAATTCTAACCAAAGCACTTTTCGCAGGGGCAGCTCTGATGGCTGCGGTTTCTTTAGTGCCACTTGCTGTAAATATCATGAAGAATGATGTTTCAGAAGGGCCGGGAGGAGTAGAGATACACCTCACAGACCCTGTATTGCCGCCTGATGTTATTGTACCGCCCGTAACAGTGCCTGTCCGGCAGCAGATTCAGCAAACCAAAGTGAAAACAACCGATGACCGTCTGCCTGAACCTGCCGCTCATATCACCAACGAAAAAGTAGTGGAAAAAATCGAAGGAGCGGTTTCTGGAGTGAAAAACAGTGCAGAAGGCGAAACGGCTCCGGCCAACACCTATGTTGCACCGGCACCCGCTATCACCGGCCCGGTTTCCATGGCACCTCCGCCGAAAGCAGAAACAAAAACCGATGATTCCGGAGGTATTCCTACCGTCGTGGATGTGGAAGCTTCATTCCCGGGCGGCGTAAATGCTTTCAGGAATAAGGTAATGAACAGTTTCGACGGTTCCGGAATGGAAACGGATGAAGTCATGAAAACCACGGTTACCTTTATTGTAGAAAAGGACGGAAGCATTTCCGGACTGAAAGCCGAAGGCAAAAACGCAGACTTCAATAACGAAGCGCTGAGGACCATCAGGCTGATCAGAGGAAAATGGATTCCGGCCAAAGTAAAGAACCAGCCGGTACGGAGTTATTTCAGATTTCCGATCACCATGAAGCTTGACAATTAACATAATAACAGATCTTATCTACTTATCCACAAAGAATTTTTTTTGTGGATAATTTTTTTTTACGCTAAGAGGCTTATTAACAATATTTTAACTCAAATTTCGTTTTCCCGGTTCATTAAGGGCAGGGAAAAATGTGTATTTTTGAGCTCTAAAGTTTGAATCATGGCAAAAATCATAGGTATCGCTAATCAGAAAGGGGGAGTAGGAAAGACCACAACCGCCGTTAACCTGGCTGCGGCGTTGGGCGTGTTGGAAAAAAAGATATTAATTATCGATGCTGATCCTCAGGCCAATGCCACTTCCGGCCTTGGGGTGGATGATGTGAAATATTCCACCTATAACCTGCTGGAGCACAGTGTGGAGACCTCCAAGTGCATCAAGCAGACCACCACTCCGAATCTTGATATTGTTCCTTCCCATATCGATCTCGTTGCGGCGGAAATCGAACTGGTGGACAAGGAAGACCGGGAATACATGCTGAAGAAAGCATTGCAGTCGGTAAGGGATGATTACGACTATATCATCATCGACTGTGCTCCGAGTTTGGGACTGATCACGGTAAATGCCCTTACGGCGGCTGATTCTGTCATTATTCCGATCCAATGCGAATATTTTGCACTGGAAGGCCTTGGCAAACTGCTCAACACGGTGAAGAACGTTCAGAAGATCCATAATAAAGACCTGGATATCGAAGGGCTGCTCCTTACGATGTATGACAGCAGGCTGAGACTGTCCAATCAGGTGGTGGAAGAAGTAAACGCCCACTTCCCGGAAATGGTTTTTGAAACCATCATCAGCAGGAATGTAAGGCTGAGCGAAGCTCCGAGCTTCGGGGAAAGCATCCTGAATTATGATGCTGAAAGCAAAGGCGCCATACAGTACATCCAGCTTGCGGAAGAAGTATTGCTGAAAAATGAGAAATTAGTTAAAAATTAATACAAGAATCTGTAAATGAATAGTGGTCCGGCTACAGCATGTTCAATAACATGATGATCGGCCGTGATCAGGTATCAATTATATCATGAAGGACAAAAAAAGAGCGATGGGACGTGGCCTGGGTGCCATTTTAAGTGCCGAATCCAAAGCGACAGTCAACTCTGCAACCGATGAGGGCGCAGATAAATTCGTAGGCAATATCGTAGAAATTCCCCTGGAGGATATTTACCCCAACCCGGCCCAGCCCAGAACCTATTTCGACGAAAAATCATTAAATGAACTGGCCTTATCCATCAGGAACCTCGGGGTGATCCAGCCGATTACCTTGCGGAAAGACGGAGAAAGGTTTGAAATCATTTCCGGGGAACGCCGTTTCCGCGCCACCAAAATGGCAGGACTGGACTCCATTCCGGCATACATCCGCCTGGTGAACGATCAGGAACTGCTGGAAATGGCCCTGGTGGAAAATATCCAGAGAGAAGATCTTGATGCTATTGAAATTGCCCTCACCTATCAGCGGCTGATGGATGAGATCGGCCTGACCCAGGAAAATCTGAGCCAGAGGGTGGGAAAGGACAGAAGCACGATCACCAATTCCATCCGCCTATTGAGGCTGAACCCGGATATCCAGAACGCCATCCGGAGCGGAGAGATTTCTGCAGGTCACGGAAGAGCAATCATCAGCCTTGAAAATGAAGAACATCAGCAGGCCCTGTTTGATCTGATCATTAAGGAAAAACTAAATGTACGCCAGGCGGAACAGGCAGCCACTGCCCTGAAAAATCCAAAATCCCCGGCAGCCAAAAGAGCCAAAGCGGAGCTTTCCAACAACTACAAGAGAGCTCAGAAGACCATTGCCGACATCCTGGATGTAAAAGTGGAAATCAAGACCACCGGAACCGGAAAGAAAGGCAAAATCGTCCTGGACTTTAAAAATGAAGACGAGCTGGAATATATTCTGTCTCATATTAAATAATGAAAAACCTATTTCTCGTACTTTTCCTGTGTCTGTATGCAACAGCTTATTCACAGGTGAATCCGAACGATACCATCCGGGTGGAATACCATCCGAAAGACAGTGTATCCGTAGAGAACAACAATACCAGGACGGAAAAGAATGTGGTTTCCGACCTGGAAAAAGCCAATGGTCCGGTTTCAAAGACCATAAAGCTGAATCCTACCAAGGCCGGATTGTATTCCGCCGTTCTTCCGGGGCTCGGCCAGTTCTATAATAAAAAGTACTGGAAAATTCCCATTGTATGGGGAGCGGTAGGCACCGGAGTGGGAATTGCCTTATGGAACCAGAAGCAATACCGGAAATACCGCGAATACTATATTGCCAAGCTTAACGGCACCCCGAATGAATTCATCGATCAGTATCCTTATCTGGACAAGGTAGCGCTGGGAAATTTCCAGGACAGGGCAAAACGGCAGCGGGACTACGCGATTGCTATTTCCGGCCTGATCTACGTTCTCAATATCGTAGACGCCGTAGTGGACGCCCATCTTTATGAAAGCCGGCACGATCCGGATCTCTCCTTTGCACCGGCGCTGATCCAGGATGAATTCGGAACGGCTCCCCCGAAAACAGGACTGAGCCTGAGTTACAGATTTTAAGTACAAATACAACATGCCTGCTGAAACAGGCCAATACAAGACATATGAAAATAGCATTAGTGGGATATGGCAAAATGGGGAAGATCATCGATGAAATGGCTACAAAAAGAGGCCATGAAATCGTTGCCCGGCTAAAGGAAACCCCGACTGCCGATACCCTTAATAACCCTGATGTAGTCATTGAATTTTCCCTCCCGGAAGTAGCGTACGATAATATCAAAGCCTGCCTTTTACAAAAAATCCCGGTGATCTGCGGAACGACAGGCTGGCTGGAAAAAAAATCCGATATTGAAGCCCTTGCCGTTGAAAACCATACTGCCTTTCTGTACGGATCCAATTTCAGCCTTGGGGTGAACCTCTTTTTTGCCCTCAATGAAAAGCTTGCGGACCTGATGAAAAATGCAGATGCCTATACCTGCCAGCTGGAAGAAATCCATCACGTACATAAAAAAGATGCGCCGAGCGGAACGGCGATTTCGATTGCTGAAGGAATTTTTAAGCACAACTCAAAATTTGATGCCTGGAAACTGGAGGAGACCCGGGGCAGCCAGCTGGGGATCTTTGCCATCCGGGAAGATGAGGTCCCGGGTACCCACAGCGTTTTCTACCGCAGCGAAGTGGATGAAATCGAGATCAAGCATACCGCATTTAACAGAAACGGATTTGCACTGGGTGCTGTGGTCGCTGCAGAATGGATCAAGGGAAAAAAGGGGAATTTCGGGATGAAGGACGTTTTGGGACTTTAATCTGTAACAAAATCCCTAAATTGCGAACTCATAGTAAGGCTGATAAGGATGACCTGTTGCTTATTGCTTATCACCCATTACTCATATTATAGATTAGGCACAAAAAATTATGAATTATTTTTTAACTTATGCAGTCTATGTCCTCATTCTGTCTGTACTGATGGGGCTTTCCACCTGGAAGCTGTACAAAAAATTGGGATACAATCCGCTTTTTGCATTTATCCCTTTCTACAATTATTTTATTATCCTGAAAGAAACCGGCCACCCGAAATGGTGGGCATTGCTGGCATACCTTCCGATTGTAGGACCGATCATGATGTCGGTCTTCCACCTGTACCTGACGAAGAAATTCGGGAAAACCTCTTTTACAGAGCAGTTGCTGACTGTGATTCTGCCGTTTATCTATATGGCAACGGTAAATTACAGTAAAAATCCTGAAATCCCGGATGAAAATGAAGATGACCTGTTCCTGACCGATGAAGAGAAAAGTTCCAAGAAAAAAGATTCTTTTATAGGCTCCATTACATTTGCCGTAGTATTTGCCACCATTATCCACGTATTTGTTACCCAGCCGTTCGGGATTCCTACAGGGTCCATGGAAAGGACATTGCTGGTAGGGGATTTCCTCTTCGTAAACAAATGGAGCTACGGATACCGGCTTCCGATGCGTCCCGTAGCCATTCCTTTCCTCCAGGGTACCATTGCGGATACCGGAGAAAAAGGAAACCCGAAAGACGACCCGAAATCCTATGTAGACGGCATAAAGCTTCCTTACGAGAGAATCTTCCAGTTCAGCAAGCCTCAGAAACATGATGTGGTGGTTTTTAATTATCCGCAGGATTCCGTACATACCGCCATCGACAGGAAAGACCCGTACGTGAAAAGATGTGTGGCCGTTGCCGGCGATACTTTTGAAATGAGAGCCGGAAGACTTTTTGTAAACGGAAAGCCCGAAGAAGTACTCGGAGACCAGGAAATCCAGCATGCCTATACTGTTAATACAGGAACCCAGCTCGATATTCCTTCCATGTATAATACCTACGGCTTTTTGCCGGTGAGGGAAATGCAGAATGACAAAGGAGGATTTACCTATATGTTCCAGGGCCTTACGGATAAGACCGCAAAGGAAATCAAGACGCTTCCGAATGTGATCGACATGGAAGAAAATATTTACCCTAAAGATTCCGCAACGGTTTCATACAAGCTGAATGGTGATAAAACCGCATATACCAAAAGCATCGATACCACGCAATCCATATTCCCGATCAACAAACCGTGGAACCAGGATTGGTACGGTCCTTTGCGGATTCCTAAAAAAGGAGATGTTGTGAAGCTGGACAAGGAATCGTTGCCTATGTACCAGTGGGTCATTTCGGAATATGAGCACAACAGCCTTGAAAATAAGAACGGGAAAATTTTTATCAACGGAAAGGAAACCGATCAGTATACGATCAAGCAGGATTATTACATGATGGTGGGAGACAACAGGGATGCTTCCCTGGATGCAAGGTTCTTTGGTTTTGTTCCGGAAGAAAACATTGTAGGAAAACCGATGTTCACCTGGATGAGCATACAGGGTGCCTTCAAGGATGCCAGTTCATCATACCAGGCTCCGTTTAAAGTGCGTTGGGAAAGAATGTTCAAAGCTACCAATACCGGGGAAGCCAATAAAACCTCTTACTGGTGGATTGCAGCGATGATCCTGATCCTTTTCTTTGGTTGGGAATATTTTGTTAAATTATTTAGAAAGAAAAAAACAGACAACGATTAATAAGTTAAAATAAATATAAATAGAATGAAGTATTTGAAAAAATACTTCATTTTTGCATTATGAATATGAAGAATGTATTATTACCGGTATTTTATTTACCGCCGGTTTCCTGGTTCTCGGTATTTCTGGATCCCGAAAATGAAATTACTTTCGAGCAGTTCGAGAATTTTCCAAAGCAGACGTACAGAAACAGAGCCAACATCTATGGCGCGAACGGAAAACTGTCGCTTATCATCCCCATTTCCCACAATGGAAAAAGAGAACTGAAAGATATTGAGATTTCTTACCGGGAAGACTGGAGGGCTTTGCACTGGAAATCCATTAAAACTGCCTATCAGAGTTCCCCGTATTTTGAGTTCTATGAGGATAAATTGAGGAAAATATTTGAGCTGAAGGAAAAGAGCCTGCTTGATTTCAACCTCAAGGCACTGGAAATCATTCAGCAAATCCTGAAAACCGGAAAGGCATATTCTTTGAATACCGAATATCTCAAAAATCCGGAAGCTGTGAACTTCAGAGAAAAGTTCAATGCCAAAATCCCTTCTGAAAACAGCCTGGAAGAATATTACCAGACGTTTTCCGATAAAATGGGCTTCCTGAACGATTTATCGGTTCTGGACCTGCTTTGTAACAAAGGCCCGGAATCTTTGACTTATATAAAAAATATTAAACAATCATATTAACATGAAAAAGGTATTATTAGCTGCTGTATTTCTGGCAGGATTCGGCTTTTCCCATGCCCAGAGTGCAAAGGGAGTATCAGACCCGAATGAAGATAAAGATCTGATGACATGGTATCATAAAGATTTTACTACAACGAAAGTATACGGAGTCAACACGGCAAATGCGTATAAGTTCTTGGAATCAAAAGGCCTTAAGCCAAAAACCGTTGTTGTAGGGGTACTCGACAGCGGTGTACAGGTAGATCACCCGGGATTGGTGAAAAACATCTGGACCAACCCGAACGAAGTACCCGGAAACGGAAAAGATGACGACGGAAACGGGTACGTCGATGATATCCACGGCTGGAATTTCATCGGCGGTAAAAACGGGGATATCGACATCGACAATATGGAAGTTACCCGTGTGGTAAAAAAATATAAATCGGTCTTTGAAGGCGACGATTCAACGCAGAATAAAGCCAATCAGGCCAAAATGCCTGAAGAATTTGCCATGTATATGAAAGCAAAAGAACTCTTCACAAAAAAAAGTGTTGAGGCAAGACAAAGCTTCCAGATGTATTCCATGATCAATGAGGTCATTCCGGCTATGGTGAAGCTGCTGAATGGCAAACCGCTGACACCGGAAAATGTTGCAGCGATAAAACCTGCGGACCAGAAGGAAGCCATGGCTGTGCAGATTCTTGGCCAGGCAGCACAGAATCCTGAGCTTAAAGGGAAATCTTCGGCCGATTTTCAGAAATCAATCACTGAAGAAATAAAAGGAGCACTGGATCATTTCGGGCCTCAGGCCAAGCAATATGATTTGAACTATGATCCCAGAGAAGAAATTGTAGGTGATAACTATGAAGATTATTCTGAAAAGTCTTATGGAAATAATCATTATCAGGGCCCGGACGCCACTCATGGAACGCATGTATCAGGAATTATTGCGGGATTGCCAAATGGACAGGAAGTCCAGTACGGGGTAGCTTCCAAAGTCGCTAAGATCATGTCCGTAAGAACGGTTCCTAATGGTGACGAACGTGATAAAGACGTCGCTAACGCCATCCGTTATGCTGTTGACAATGGGGCAAGAATCCTGAACATGAGTTTCGGAAAGCCGGTATCACCGGGGAAAAATGTAGTTTGGGATGCCTTTAAATACGCACAGGATAAAGGTGTCTTGTTGGTGAAAGCAGCCGGGAACGAAAACGAAGATGTTGCTGAACACCTTGCTTATCCTACGAATTTTAAAAATGTGACTGATGAAAAACCATTTGTTGACAACGTTCTTGTTGTAGGAGCCAGTACCAACAATAGTAATGCTTTAAAAGCAAGTTTCTCGAATTATAATAAGAAGATGGTCAATGTTTTTGCACCAGGACAAAAGATTTACTCTACCGTTCCTGAAGGCAAATATGAATATATCGATGGAACATCTATGGCTTCTCCGGTTGTAGCGGGGGCGGCTGCCGTGCTGTTGGCTTACATACCAGGCCTGACACCGGCACAGATTATCGAATCCCTGGTGAAATCAAGCAATCCAAGTACAACGAATCAGTTTAATAATTTATCTCAAGGAGGTGGCGTTGTTGATGTTGAAAAGGCAGCGGAATATGCTTATCATCATTTTTATCAGGGAAAAGCTGGTAATTCCGGCATGAAAGTGAAAAAAGTGAAAAAAAAAGTAAATAAAAAGTAATTTTCATTAGACAGTATAAAATTTATGTTATATTTGTCATACTAAAGAGAATTACTATGAAAAAAGACAAATTAGCTAAGTTCAAGAAACTTACAAAGAAAGAATTGAAAGATGTGGCCGGAGGTCAGGGAAGATGTACTCCGGGTACATGGACGTATGAGTACATTACTTATAATGAGGATGGAACCCACGTAGATACCAATGGAGGTGATGACGGTGCGTATGTACTGGTGTATCATCCCGGTGTTTGTTAACATCATTTTAAACAATATTAAGTCCGGAATTTTCCGGACTTTTTTTGTGGATTATTTTCAAATTTTGGCACGGTTTTTTATGACTTATATCCTGACAAATAATAAACAACAAAATGAAAAAGTTACTATTCGCGGGAATGTTGGGGACAGCACTGTTTTCAGTGTCGTGCTCGGGAGTTAAAAATGCTCAGACCGCCCAGACGCAAAGATCGGAGTTCCTTACAATGAAAGGTGATTGGCAGATTGTCAGCATCAATTATGACAAGCAGTATAAAATTAAGCCTTTTGATGACGGTATTGATGCCCAGTGTTTCGTAGGGAGTCATTGGAGGCTTATCCCTAACAACTGGACAGGTGCCTACACCATAAGCGGCGGCGGAACCTGCGGCACAGGATTTACCCAGCCTATCAAGCTGAATGTGGTAAGCGGCAATACTTTTGAATTTAAGAAAATTGCAGAAGGTACAAAAGCAAAACAAAATACGGCAGGTTATGCATTAACGTTAACCAACCAGTCTACCGACCAGTTCTCACTAGAACAGAATGTTCCTTTTAACGGAGAAAATGTAAGAGTTGTTTACAACTTTGAGAGAACAGGGATGAAATAATCAATTCAAAATTTTTAAAACAATGAAATTTACAAAAACATACATAGGAGGCCTTTTTTTATCTTCAGCATTATTGCTGACAAGCTGTGAAGCTGTAAAGAATTCCAATCACCAGCAAAGGGGTACTGCAGTAGGCGTTGCTTCCGGAGCTGTCATCGGCGGAATCCTGGGAAATAATGTAGGAAGAGGAGGGAACGGTGCCATAGGCGCTGTACTTGGAGGGATCATCGGTGGTGTTGCCGGAAATGTAATCGGTAATAAAATGGATAAGCAGGCCAGGGAAATCAAGGAAACATTACCGGGTGCCGAAGTGGAAAGAGTGGGAGACGGAATCAAAATTACTTTGAATGAAAGTATTGTTAATTTTGATTTTGATTCATCTGCATTGACGAGTACTGCAAAAACAAATCTTGATAAATTGGCTCAGGTATTAACCAATAATCCAGACACCAATATCAATATTTATGGCCATACCGATAGCAAAGGTTCTGACTCTTATAATATGGGACTTTCAGAAAGAAGAGCAAATGCCGTAAAATCATATTTGTCTGGTAAAGGAATTGCCTCCAGCAGGTTATTTGCCAAAGGGGAAGGAGAAGGTATGCCGGTTGCTACCAATGATACTGAGGAAGGAAGAGCCAAAAACAGAAGAGTGGAATTTGCCATTACGGCAAACGAAAAAATGATTAATGATGCTCAGCAGGGGCAATAATAAATTAATATATAAATATTTTTCAGATAACCGCAATAGCGGTTATTTTTGTATTTTTACGGCGTTATTATTTAAATCGCTATTTTTGCATCTTAACCAACATAAATGAAGAAATATCTAAAGCTGCTCCGCGTTGAGCAATGGGTGAAAAACCTTTTTGTTTTTGTTCCGCTTTTTTTCTCAGGCAACATTAAAAATATGGACCTGCTGACCAAAAGCATATTTGCTTTTATCATCTTCTCACTGGCAGCAAGCGTGGTGTATATTCTGAATGATTACAACGATATAGAGGCAGACCGCAAGCATCCGGAAAAGAGAAAACGGCCACTGGCAAGCGGTGACATTTCCAAATCCCAGGCCATTATTATTTTTACAGGACTCATCATTGCCGACATTGCCCTTACCTTTTTTGCACATACCTATTTTCAGGAAAATTTATGGAAATTTGCCTTTATTGTAGGGTTCTATTTTGTGATGAACTTAGCATATACTTTCAAGCTTAAACATGTTCCTATTATTGATATTTCCATTATTGCCATCGGTTTTGTACTCCGGGTACTTGCCGGCGGTTATATCACGGGAATCAGCATCTCGCAATGGGCGATCCTGCTTACTTTCGTGCTGGCTCTGGTGCTGGCCATAGGAAAACGGAGGGGTGAACTTATCAATGCACAGGTTTCCGGAAAGACGAGAAGGGCATTGGATGGATATAATGTTCAGTTTGCCGATATTGCCCTGTCAATTTCCATAACACTGGCTATTATCTGTTACCTGATGTTTACCCTGTCGCCGGAAGTTCAGGCGAGATTTCATGCCCGGGTATTCTATACGGTTATTTTCGTCGTGTTTGCTTTCCTGCGTTATCTGCAGCAGACCCTTGTTTATAACAGGACGGAATCCCCTACCAAAATCGTATACCGCGACCGCTATATTCAGGTCACCCTGATTTTATGGGTGGCTGCATTTCTAATTCAAATCTACTTTAAAAAATGAAGCCGAATTTTATACAGAAAGTAACCAACTGGGGAAATTATCCGGTGGTAGAAAAGGAAATGAGGTCGGATGACAGCTTCCGTAAAATAAAGGAATTCGTACTCAGCCGCAATGAAGTTATTGCAAGAGGAAACGGAAGGTGTTATGGTGATGCCTCATTGGCTGAACATATTTTCTCGACAAAAAAACTTAATAAATTTATCAGCTTCGACCGCCTGAACGGAATCATCGAATGTGAATCCGGCGTGCTGCTTTCCGAAGTCCTTGAAATTTCAGTTCCCCAGGGATACTTTTTATATGTAACCCCGGGAACCAAATTCGTATCGGTGGGCGGTGCCATCGCTTCTGATGTTCATGGTAAAAACCACCATGCGGAAGGCTGCTTCTCGGAATACGTCATCGAATTTAAACTGATGACCGAGACCGGTGAAGTGATGACCTGCTCGCGCGAACAGAACGAGAATAAATTCTGGGCAACCATCGGGGGAATGGGACTTACGGGTATCATCCTTACCGCCACCTTCAAGCTGAAAAACATAGAGTCTGCCTATATCCGCCAGGAAAGTATTAAAGCGGAAAACCTGGATGAGATCTTCAGGCTGTTTGACGAGAGTGAAAGTTGGACTTACACGGTGGCCTGGATTGACTGCCTGCAGAAAGGCAAAAATATAGGCCGGAGCATTCTGATGCGTGGAGAGCATGCCTTCCAGCATGAGCTGCCCTCAAATCTGAAAGAAAAATCTTTGCGGCTGAAGAAAAAATTTGAACCTACTGTGCCGTTTTACTTCCCGGGATTTGTCCTGAATGCACTCACGGTGAAAATTTTCAACCTGTTGTATTTTAATAAACAGAGACAAAAGGAAATCCGGAATTTTATCGATTACGAAACGTTTTTCTATCCGCTGGATGCCGTACATGAGTGGAATAGGATTTACGGGAAGTCAGGATTTATACAGTACCAGATGGTTATTCCCAAAGAAAGGGGAAAGGAAGGAATGAAGAGAATCCTGGAAACCATTGCCCATAGCGGGAACGGTTCTTTCCTGGCAGTCCTGAAGCTTTTCGGGAAGCATAATCCTGAAGCCTATAATTCTTTTCCGGTGGAAGGCTATACCCTTGCTCTCGATTTTAAAGTCAACTCGAAGCTTAAAAAACTGGTGGGCCAGCTGGATCAGATCGTTGAAGAATTCGGTGGCAGGATCTACCTTACCAAAGACAGCATGAGCAGGTCTTCTTTAACAGATTACCTTAAGAATACGGAAAGTTCAAAATTTGTGTCTTTGCAGCACAAGAGAATCATAAATAATAAATAAACCGAATGATTGTTTTAGGAAGTACATCGGAAGTGGCCCAGGCATTTGTGGAGAAGGCACTTAAGGAAGGTGAAAAGTTTGAAAAAATTTATCTGCTCACCTCAAACCGGGAAACCACTGAAAGATTTGCAAGGCATATTGATGTGAAGTTCCTGCAGCAGGCAGAGATTATTGAGCTGGACCTGATGAAGGAAATTGATTATCTGAAGCTGGAAGGAATCAACTCGGGCTTATTGTTCTGTGCTACAGGGTACCTGGGTGAAGGAACGGAAGAAGGGCTGTATGATCATAAGAATACAGAGCGGATCATTGACATCAATTATTCCAGGCTGGTACCGGTGATGAACTTCTTTGCCCAGAAGTTTGAAAGCAGGAGATCAGGAACCATTATCGGGCTGTCTTCAGTGGCAGGGGACCGCGGAAGGCAAAGCAATTTTATTTACGGCAGCGCAAAAGCAGCCTTCACCGCTTACCTGAGCGGTCTCCGGAATTACCTGTTTGATAAGAAGGTGCACGTAATGACGGTGAAACCGGGATTCATGGCTACCAAAATGACGGAAGGGTTGCCCCTGAATCCAAAGCTGACAGCAACGCCCAAACAGGCAGCAGATGCTATCTTCAAAGCATACAAAAGCCGGAAAGATGTAGCATATGTGCTTCCGGTTTGGGGAGTCATTATGCTGATCATCAGAAATATTCCTGAATTTATTTTTAAAAAACTAAAGCTTTAGCCAGAACAAAGCAGATCCGGCAGTACATGTTTTCACAGCAGTTATAACAGCTGGCGGATATCTTTGCTATAAAATATCTTTCTCCATTTTACGTTTATTTTTTAATCAGATAAAAGTGCTAATGAAAAAATTGTATTGCTTCGATTTTGACGGAACCCTTACTTATAAAGATACGATGTTTATGTATCTTAAATTTTATGATGCCAGCAAGTTCCGGTTGCAGTTTGTCAAGCATATTCCGCTTTTCATTTTACTGAAACTAAAGCTTGCCGAAACGGAAAAAGTGAAGAAGAGCTTTATCGGTGCCGTGCTGAAAGGGCAGACACAGGAAAAAATAGAAAGAAAATCGCGTGAGTTTTTTGAGGCTTATTATCCTTCCATCGTGCGCGAAAACGCCCTAGACTTCATCCGTAATATTGATCACGACAATACCCGGAGCTTACTGGTGACCGCATCGCTGGATATCTGGGCACAGCCTTTTGCCGAAGCTTTCCGCATGCAGCTGGTCGCTACAAAGGCCGAATTTAAAAACGGAGTCTTTACCGGTAATTTTATAGGCAGGAACTGCAACGGACAGGAGAAACTGGCCAGGATACAGTCTGAGATTACAGACAGCAGGTATGACAAAATCATCGCTTTCGGAGATACTTCAGGTGATAAACCGATGCTTGCATGGGCAAATGAGGGACATTATCAATTTTTTCACTAATTTTGAATCCTGAATTCAATTGTTTATTATTCTTTCATACAATTGATTTTATGCATATAAAGTATCATCTATTCCGTACAATTTAAATATTCAATCCAAAAATGAATAAAATATATCTGGATAACGCTGCTACGACACCTCTTTCAGAAGAAGTGATCGAGGCTATGGTAGGCACCATGAAAATGAGTTTCGGGAATCCTTCCTCTACGCACAGTTTCGGCCAGGAAGCCAAAATCCTTATCGAAAATGTAAGAAGGCAGGTAGCGGACTATCTTCATGTTTCTCCTGCTGAGATTATTTTCACCTCCTGCGGTACAGAATCAAACAATATGATCATCAAATCCGGGGTCGAGCATCTGGGAGTTGAACGGATCATCAGTTCTCCATTGGAACACAAATGCGTTTCCGAAAGTATTCTGGATATGAAAACCAGGAAGGGAGTGGAAGTAAACTATATCCGGCCTGACAGTAAGGGCGATATTGATCTTCACAAACTGGAGGAACTTTTAAAAGGTTCCGGGAAAAAAACGCTGGTCAGCCTCATGCATGCCAATAATGAAATAGGAAATCTTACCGATCTTAAGAAAGTAGCGGAGCTGTGTAAGTTATATGGTGCATTGCTTCATTCAGATACCGTACAGACGATGGCACATATGCCGCTGGATTTTTCCGATATTCCGGTGGATTTCGCTTCGTGCAGTGCACATAAATTTCATGGTCCTAAAGGGGTAGGTTTTGCATTTATCAGGAAATCAAGCGGCCTGAAAGGGATTATTACCGGCGGACCGCAGGAAAGAAGCCTCAGGGCCGGAACGGAAAATGTAGCAGGGATCGTAGGGCTGGGAAAGGCACTTGAAATTGCTATCGATCATATGGATGCTTATGCCAGACATATGCAGCATATTAAAAACTATGCAGTAGCAAAACTTACTGCTGCAATACCGGGAATCAAATTCAATGGAAGGAGCGCAGAGGCAGACCACAGCCTGTATACGGTTTTAAGCGCTTTATTACCTTATAAAAACCCCTTGATCGGTTTGCAGCTGGATATGAAAGGAATTGCGGTTTCCCAGGGCAGTGCATGCTCTTCAGGAGCTTCGAAACCTTCGATGGTCATGATGATGGTGCTGTCTGAAGACGAAATGGATCATTGTACACCCCTTCGGATTTCGTTCAGCCATATGACAACGGAAAGCGATATCGATGCGCTGGCACAGGCACTCGCGGAGATTTCCAAGGATTTTATTATAGAAAATACAAATGTTGAGCATAGATAGCAATATCGCTGAAATGGCTTAATTTTGGGTGTTTAAAAGAAAACAGAATAAGAATAATATTAATTAATAAAAGAAATTAAAATGGCTTTAGAAATTACGGACAGCTCATTTCAGGAAACGGTTTTAAAATCAGATAAACCGGTATTGGTAGACTTCTGGGCAGTATGGTGCGGACCTTGCAGAACACTGGGCCCGATCATCGAAGAAGTAGCAACTGATTTCGACGGAAAAGCAGTAGTAGGAAAAGTGGACGTAGACAACAACCAGGAGATTTCCATGCAGTACGGAATCAGAAATATCCCTACGGTTCTTATTTTTAAAAATGGGGAAGTAGTAGATAAGCTGGTAGGAGTAGCTCCGAAAGAAGTGATCGCTGAAAAACTAAGCGCTCACTTGTAAAAATAATAAGTTTGATAATGAAGGCCTTCCGGTTTTGGAAGGCTTTTTTTTATGAAATAGTTTGCGTATAAAGAAAAAAGTTGTACTTTTGCCATCACAAAAAAGAAACGAAGTTCTTTACAAAACAATACGACATTCAGTTGTACTGAATAATAAAAGTTTCTCAATTTACTTTAAAAATTGATCCGGTAGTTCAGCTGGTTAGAATGCCGCCCTGTCACGGCGGAGGTCGCGGGTTCGAGTCCCGTCCGGATCGCAGAAAGTTTTCTCAA
>NZ_CAJYMO010000030.1 GCF_913776365.1 uncultured Chryseobacterium sp.
ATCTGATCAATCATACTTCATTACCCATTGCAAAAATCCTGGTGAACTTTCATCCTGACCTGACACTGAGTTCGGCAGAATTCCGCACTACGTCGGAAAAAATGAAGATCCACCATCAGGTACAGGAAATTCTCCTGAAAAAGCCTTTATTACCGGGCCAAAGCGCTTATCTCGATTTTTCGGTGTCTTACCGCTGGTTTCCCGTCAACGGACACGATTCTTTTAACGCTATTCTCGAAAACGGTTCCTTCATGCGGATCAGCAGGTATTACCCTTCACTGGGGTATCAGAAAAGCAGGGAAACCGGAGATCCGGCCATACGCATTCAGCATGGTCTTGGAAAAGCGTCAGGCATCAAACCGGTTAATGCTCCTGCCTGTTCTGAAAACAATTTTATCAATCTGGACATGACCGTGTTTACCAATAGCGACCAGACCGCTGTGGGTACCGGCGACCTGGTTGAACAATCCCATGAGCACGGTAGAAACCGCTTCCGGTACAAAGCCACAGGAATTCCGTTCCGGTTTGCCCTGTCGTCTGCAACATACGCAGTAAAGAGTGTGATGCATAAAGGTATTGAGATCAAGGTCTTCTACCATCCGGATCACCCCGAAAATGTCGGCAACCTGATAAAAAATGCCCGCCTCACCCTGGATTACTGTACGGAAAATTTCGGGAAATATCCTTTTAACAGCATCAGCTTTGCAGAGATTTCTTCATTTACGGACGGGTTTGCCGCAACCTCCTACCCTTCCGCTGTTTTCATGCCTGAAAACAAGCTTTTTCATACAAATCTTAAGGCCGGATCACAGCAGGATGTGATCAATGAGCTGGCAGGCCATGAACTTTCCCATCTCTGGTGGGGCAACAGCAGCATCGATCCTGATGACAGAGAGGGAAACACGATGCTTACCGAAACCCTCGCCATGTATACCGAAATGATGCTGTATAAAAAAATATACGGAAAGCAGAAAATGCTGGAAAAACTGAATATCCACCGCCAGATCTATGAAGAGGAAAAAAGCCTTTCGGGAAATCAGCCGCTTTTCAAAGTAACATCGGATCATCATTATATCGCCTATTCCAAAGGGGCACTGGCCATGGTAAAACTGAGCGAACTGATCGGCGAGAAAAAGGTGAATACGGCATTAAGACAGTTTCTCCTGCATAACCGGTATCCTAAAAAGCCGGCTTCAACGGACCTGATCAGGGAGTTTGACAGCATGGTACATGAACCCATGCTCAGAAAAAAGATTGACAGCCTGTTTATGAACTGACCTTATGACAAACCTCTGACCCGGCCGGATCAGAGGTTGTTTTTTATGATGTTTTCTTGTTCTTTACTGCTGAAATTCAACGATGAATGCGTTTATGGTGCCGACATCCGCCGGAAGATCATTCCATGGATGGGTAGAAGTATACCCGTTAACGGTAAGCGTAGCATTATCATTTTTGGAATAGGTATGGACAAAACCTTCCCCTGAATTTGAGTTGTTGGGTTCGCCCCCTGCAAACCAGCTTATTTTCCGTACTGCCGTCAATCCGCCCGCACTGTAATCATGCAGAGGCTGTTCTCCGGTAATCCACTTTTCTTCCGGATCCGGGGTAAGTGCCGCTCCTGCCTGCCATGAAAATTTCACGAAACCGATCCAGGCTCGCTGGGTATCGAAGACCGTATTGTTCAGAAGGTTTTGTTCTATATACTGCCATTCCGCATTGGTAGTGAAGGTAGCCAGATAGCCGCCCATATTTTTTGCCGCCGTATACGCGTCAAACCAGTTGATGCCTGCCGTACCGGAATAAGCGGTATAGGTATGCCCGTTTACCGTGAAGCTCGCTGTACCCTGTTTTGTATACGTATTGACGCCTACCGCAACTGTTGCAGGTGCTGAGGCCGCCGTTGCCGTCTTGCTGGGAACGTAACCCAGGATATTGGAATCCACCGATGTGGAATAGCTGATTACCGTAGTATTGGATACTTTACCAAGGCTCCTCCAGATGCTGCCGTCAAAATAATAACAGCCTGCTGAAGTAATATTGGCCGTTTTGGTATCAGCGGTAGCAGGAATAGAAGTGGCATACACAATAGCGCCGGTCTGCGCTGCGGTATACAAGGGACCGGCATTCTTAATCTGGTCGCCTGTCAGCCGCGGCATTCCGATCCCTTCCGAGGTGGAACCATCGGTCTTAAGGGCATCGACTTCCAGGGTGGAAACCACCGTTTTAGTACCTATACCCATTTGTGCATTCAGAGACATGCTGCTTCCTATCAAGGACAGTAATAATAAACACTTTTTCATTTTATCCCTGTTTACTGTTGAAATTCTACGATAAATCCGGTGGTGTTGGCTGTGTTTGCCACTACGTCATTCCATGGGTGGGTAGAGGTATAATTGCCATAGGTCTTGGTTCCGCTGTTTTTGGGCAGGGTAATCACAAATCCTTCCGTACCTCCTGAGTTATTGGGTTCTCCTGTGTTGAACCAGTTGGATTTTCTTACGGCACTGGTACCGCCGGCACTGTAATCGTGCAGAGGCTGCTCTCCGGTAATCCATTTTTCTTCGGGATCGGGAGTGAGGGCTACTCCGGCAAACCATGAATATTTGGCGAAGCCGATCCATGCCTGCTGGGTATCGAATGCAGTATTGCTGAGCAATGTGGTTTCGATCTGCTGCCATTCCGCATCGGTGGTGAAAGTGGCCAGATAGCCGCCCATACCTTTGGCTGCGTTATAGGCATTATACCATGTAATTCCTGCTGCTGAGGCTGAATAAGCGGCATAACTATGACCGTTATAGGTAACGGTTCCGGTCCGGGTGGCGGTAACTCCGTTCACACTGAGGGTAGCAGGTGCATTGTTTGTGGCGGTAGCCGTGTTGCTGGGAACATATCCCAGAATATTCGGGTCGATTACCGAACTGATGCTCAGGGTTGTGGTAGTGCTCTGAGCCCCCATTCCATGCCAGATGCTGCCGTCGAAATAATAGTAACCCGCCGCTGTTACATTAGCCGTTTTGGTCGTAATCGGTGAGGGAGCCGAAGTGGCGTAAATAATGACCCCGGTATGAGCGGAAGTATATTTTGCATCAGCAGCCGACAGCTGGTTCCCTGTAAGCCTTGGTGCGATCACTCCTTCTGCGGTAGTACCGTTGGTACTTCTTGGAGAAACATCGAGCGTGGCTCTGGGCGTTGTAGTATTGATCCCTACTTGGGCGTGAAAAATAGGAGCTGACATAAGAACAGCCAGGAATAAATGTTTTTTCATTATTATTATTTTGTAAAATATTTTCCAAAAATAGGTAAATAAAATCCACAAATCCTAATTTTCATTCAGAAAAAAACTGCACTTATTGGGACTTTTCAAACGTGTAGAAAATTCAACAAAAGATAAAGCCTTTGTCCGTAAGGTTTTATCCCATATGTGAAGGGCCTTAATTCATAAATTGGTGATTAGTAAAATTTTACAAATCACCATTCCTGATGCATTCCGGTAAGACAGCCCGGCCAGACATAAAATACACTGCTGAAATCAGTAAAAAAAAGTTCAAAAAACTTCCTGTTTTAGAACAAATCCTCAAGCTTTTTTACAGATACCAACCTAGTCAATATTTTTTCACATATTCCGGAATTAAACTTAAAAATATTTTCCTTCCGGAAGATGATGGGCGGGTCTTATATTCGTGCTGTCGCCTCTTCACAAACGATCATTAAATCACTATATTTTGAATTTTTTCATGCAGACGGATACAATACAGTGGAATAATCATTAACCTGATCAGCTACCGTTGATCATTATTTGCCGGCACCCATTTTTTCAGATACGCCAGCCTTGCCAGCAACAAAAATGCCATCCCCAGGATCATTCCGCCAAGGATATCGGTAAACCAGTGCGCACCCAGATAGATCCTGGAAACGGCCCCGAAAATGAGAGTCAGGGCAAAAATAGAAATACAGACCACTTTTATTGCCCTGCTGAGTTTCCGGTTATGGTATACGATCAGGGAAAGCAACCCGAAGAAAACAGTGTAGAACAGCACATGGCCGCTGGGAAAGCTTTGGTAATGCGTTTCTTCAATCACACGGACAAAATCCGTACCTGGCCTGGAACGGTTGATCAGCATTTTAAGAGTCCAGCTTACGGCTCCGGTAAGCACGGTGGAAAAGATGAGTAACGCTTCCCGTTTCTTTCCGGAAACCAGGAAAAATAACGATGCTGTACAGATCATGCAAAAAGCAATCGGCACACTTCCCAGCCAGCTGAATCCTTTCATGACCGCGTCCATCATTTCCCCCTGCCGGTTCTGCAGCCACGCCGAAACATGGAGATCCCAGTAATCGGACCTTTCTGAAACGACAAAGGCCGTTAACCCTAAGAATAAAACAGTAAGAACGAGAAAAAGCCATAAATCCCTGCGGACGCTTCGATGTCCTGCAGATCTGTATAATGAATGCAGTATTTTGTACATAGATGATAAAAAATTTTTGCCTGAAAACAATGAAATCTGAATAAGTTGAACGGAATAAATTGAAAAGATAAAAGCCGGATATGCCATTTACCATAGCAAAAGCAGAGACCGCTTTAATAGTAGATGTTCAAGTAAACAGGAAATAAGACCACCTTATGTTTTACATACTGATGTATTCCGGAATTATGCTTCCGTATTATGGTAATGCTATTGATATTTCTGATATCTGCGGAAAGCATTCATTCTTTTTTATTATCGTCTAATTTATCTCCATATGTTCTGGCCGATGTTCATTGCAGGATATAAAAAAAGCTACCCAAAAGTAGCCGATCTGAGAGTGGAAATGCAATACCGGAATCAGAAGAGACTGTTCATCTTAAGATTGCCGGTAGCTCCCTTGGGAAGGAAAACGACCTTGCGGTTGATCATTTTTGCTTTTTCAAGGACTTTAAGTGCTTTCTGGCGCTCGATTTCCTTGTTCATCGGTGCAGGGTTGTCCCATTGAGTAAATTCTTTCATAATATATAATGTTTTGTGGTATTGGCAAATGAAGGCATTTATATTGTCGCCTTTAATTCACTTAGCATAAAGCAGACCATTTTTATGTTTTTTCAGAAAATACCTTGAAAATTAAGAAATCCGTGATATGGTATCAGTTTTGTAAAGCTTAGAATACCACATCTCATCCGGTACATTGCCGGTATTCAAACCGGGATCATTGGTAATCAGCCATATAAAAATGAGAAACGGATGATGCGGGTCTTGATTTAAAAATACATTATGAAAATATTTCTTACAGGTGCCACAGGCTATATCGGAAAAAGGCTGCTTATCCATTTGCTGAGCCAGGGACATACCGTTATCTGTTCCGTACGTGACAAAAAAAGGTTCAATACCACCTTATATCAGAATTATCTCGATCAACTGAGCATCGTGGAACACGACTATAATGATCCGGCTACCCTGACTCCTGTTGATCAGGATATCGATGCAGCCTATTATCTGATCCACTCCATGTCTTCCAACGCAGATTTCAGTAAAGCTGAAAAAATTTCCGCCCGCAACTTTTCAGAGACCATTGAAAAGACGTCCTGCAGGCAGGTCATCTATCTTACCGGCATCGTCAATGAAGACAAACTTTCAAAGCACCTGCAGTCCAGGAAGGATGTGGAGGAAGAACTGAGATCTGAAAAATATAACCTTACTGTATTAAGGGCCGGGATTATTATCGGATCAGGGTCGGCTTCATTCGAGATTATCCGTGATCTGGTAGAAAAACTCCCGGTAATGATAGCGCCGAAATGGCTTAAAACGAAATGCCAGCCGGTAGCCATCCGCAACGTCATTGAATTCCTGGCCGGTGTCATGGAAAAGACGTTTACCTATAACAGGCACTTTGATATTGCCGGTCCGGATGTGCTTTCTTATAAACAAATGTTACTGATCTTTGCCCAGGAACGCAACCTGAGAAGAGCCATTTTTTCAGTGCCGCTGCTCAGCCCCAAGCTTTCCTCTTACTGGCTCTATTTCATTACTTCCACCTCCTATCCGCTCGCTAAAAACCTGGTGGAAAGCATGACGGTGAATGTAGTGGCGGAAAAAAACGACCTGGCAGAGAAACTCGGCATCAAACTCCTCTCCTACCGCGAAAGCCTTAAACTGAGCTTTGATAAAATTGAACAGAATGATGTATTGTCCACGTGGCACGATTCATTCGGTGATTACCGGTACACGAAGAACGTCTGGGATTTTCTGGAAGTTCCCACCATGGGGGTTTTCAAGGACCGCCGGACCCATGAAGTAAAAAATGAGAAAGCCACGCTTACCAAGATCTTCGGCATCGGCGGAAAGAACGGCTGGTACTATGCCAATCTGCTGTGGAGCATCAGAGGTGCGCTGGATAAGCTGTTCGGCGGTGTCGGCCTGAAAAGAGGGAGAAAGAACTCAGCAACCGTAAGTGCCGGGGACAGTGTGGATTTCTGGAGGGTACTGTATGCCAGCAGGGAAGAAAAAAGGCTTCTGCTCTTCGCTGAGATGAAAATGCCCGGTGAAGCCTGGCTTGATTTCAAGATAGAAAACGGAAAACTCATTCAGGAAGCTACTTTCAGACCGGTAGGACTGCTGGGGAGGCTGTACTGGTATTCCGTGCTTCCCTTCCATGCCTACCTCTTTAATGGCATGATCAGGAAGCTCACGGAAGACCAGGAATGATACCGCAATCAGATCATCTGAGCAAAGTATGAAAATGACCGGATATGCCGGTCAACGGATGAAAATGAACCCCTTGCAGAAGAAATCCGGATGATCGAATAAAGCGGGAATACCGTCTGAACAAAATACCACATTTTTGAGTTTTGTCTGGTTTAAAAACCTATCTTTACGATACCTTAACCGGATCATTTTTTCAGCATCTTTAGCACTGTTATTTTATTATGATTGAAAATACGTTTGGAATGAACATTGTGCCTGAAAATGAGGTACAGCGCCTGGAAGCACTGAACCGGTACCGGATTACCGACACCCCTTCGGAAGAAAGTTTTGACGGAATTGCAAAGCTGGCCGCACAGATTTTTAATGCACCCATCTCCCTGCTTTCCCTCGTGGATGCGGAATCGGTATTTTTTAAAGCCAATATAGGAATGGGAAAGGCAACCCATGCCAACCGGGGAAAAAGCCTTTGTGCTCTGGCCGTCCTTGATGAGAAGGTTACCGTTTTTGAAGATGCCCTCAAGGAGCCCTGCCTGATGTCCAATCCCAATGTCATCGGTGATTTCGGATTACGGTTTTATGCCGGCGCTCCCCTGATCACGCACGACGGCTTTATGATAGGCACACTCTGCATTATCGATAAAAAAACAAGGATTTTTACAGAATCTGACAGGAAAATCCTTGAAAACCTGGCCAAAACTGCCATGGACCAGATTGAACTCCGGCGGTCTTCGCTTGATACCATTGACCAGCTGACGCAGGCAAACATACAGCTCAGCATGACTCAGAAAGATCTTGAAAACGCCGTTCATGAACTTGCCGAATTCAATATTGAAATGGAAGCGACCAATGATGAGCTCAACAAAGTCAATACGGAACTCAGCAAAGCCTATGACTTAACGGTTATCCTGAACAACAACCTTGAAAAAAGCGAACAGCGGCTGAAGTCCTTCATCAGCAAGGCGCCGGTAGCATTCGGTATCCTTGCAGGAAGCGATATGACCATTGAAGTAGCTAATGAAATCATTCTGAAAATATGGGGTAAAACCGGGGAAATAATCGGACAGCCGTTTACAAAGGTGATGTCTGAAACGGAAAATCCGCCTTATATGGATATCCTCAACCATGTTTTTATCTCAGGAACTCCGTATGCCGATGATGCCGTTCATATACAAATAACATCAAAAGGTACTTCTGCAGACTGCTATTATGATTTCATCTATGAACCGTTGAAGGACGAGCTGGGACAAACCGTTGCCATCATTGTTATTGCCACCGATGTTACAGACCGGATCCTCAAAAGAAAAAAACTGGAAGAAGTTAACCAGCAGCTTCAGATTGCCCTCTATGCAGGACAGCTCGGATCCTACAAACTTGATCTCAGGACCTATACAATGGAATCTTCGGAAATCTGCAGGGCCAATTACGGCGTATCCGGTGATGCCCGGTTTGATCTTGAAGACCTGATGCAGGTCATTATCCCTGAACACCGGGAAATGGTTACCCGGAACGTCCATGAAGCGGTAAAAAACAGGCTTCCTTACCGTGCCGAATACCAGATCCGCTGGCCTGATGGATCCCTGCACTGGATGAGTGCATCCGGGCTCCCCGATTATGATACGGAGGGA
>NZ_CAJYMO010000031.1 GCF_913776365.1 uncultured Chryseobacterium sp.
AAAAAGTTATTGCCGTCAACTGGCCGGACTGTGCCGGAAGCATAGGGGAATATTACGCGGTTTCCGGCTATGCGGCTGAAGAAAGAAGCTTGTATACCTACCATATCAACCATGCGCTCTCTACCGGTTCTGATGATGAACAGCTTGAATCGATCAGGGATTTCCTGCAACTGTTTGCTGACGGTACCTATTCAGTAATAAAATACAGTGCTGACAGCAATACCATAGAATTCGTTACAAGCCACCCGACAGCATATTATACTTATTCTCAGGATCAGATACCGCCTTCCTGGCTTTATCCCTCTGAACCGGAAAAGACAGACTATCTGTTTTTCAGCATAACCAATGAGAAAATTAACAATGACAGGGTGGAATATTATTGTGAGCTCATCAGGCAAGGTGGTAAACCAACCGTATTAACTTTTGAATCTTTCCATATGACCAGTTTTGGAAGCAGCTGGAAATACGTATTGGACGGCCATCATAAGATCAGGGCCTATGTGAGACTTGGAGTACCCATTCCCTTCATTAACATCACCAAGCTGGAAAAGAACCCCAATACAACCCCTGCCTTACTCGCTTATGCCAGAACCATTTTGGATGAGGATTCCTATATGCACTTATTTGAAAACAACGACGAAAATCTGTTAATCATCGATTTTATACAGGATGAAATTCTGACGGATGATCTAGACCGTCTCCTGAAAACTTCCGGAAAGATTGAGGTAAGCCTCATTAATGTCCTGAGAAAATACGCAGGTCTATCAGATGATGCAGCCAGGCGCTGGCTTGAAGAAAGACTGGCCAGCCTGAAGAAAAATCCCCATGTAGGCATATTCGGATGGGGGAAAGGATTACGGGTTTATGAAATAAGGGAAGATAAAATATATGCACAATACTGGAATTTAACAACTTTAAAAACCAATTACCAGCTATATCAGTGGATTAAGAATACCATCAGATAGAATTGCCTGTATAAAGGGTACTGCCGGTGCAATTGATGTCTTTACCTGAATGTTTCTGAACCCGCTGTATGACCATAGGGTAAAGGCGGTAAAACATGCATTTGATGATCTGAAAAGACAGGGCTCAGAAGCTGGTAAAAAATAAAATAAGTAAGCGGTATTGTATTGCCTATAGTAAGCGGCAGCGAAGACCGGCAGATCAATGAAAACGGCTATATACGGAGATTTACAAAGGAAGAAGAAAACGTAAACTTCATGATAAGCATGGGCCGGATGGGAAATCCTCTGAGCCGGTATTGCCGAAACCGGACGATTTCATTATTTTTACAGGTAATAAAAGCGTATAGACCAAAGACTTACCTATACTGAAAAACCTGACATGAAAATCTTCGCCTTTTTTTTATTCCTGATATCCGGAACCGTTTCCTCACAGAACCAGCGCTTTGTCTATGAGTACGTATTTAAGATGGATTCCCTGAACAGGGATCATGCAGATAAGGAAATCATGAACCTGGATGTAACCCGGGACGGCTCTTATTTCTACAGTGCCCTGCTGATCACCAGGGATTCGCTTTTTACTACCGAAATGCAGAAAAGTAAGGCTTCAAATACACTTCACATCGATTTCAGAAAGATCCGGCAGCCGAAGATCGGTTTCAGGGTGTCCAAAACGTATTCCGGACCGGAAACCGTATTCCATACTTCCCTGAACGCCGTCAATGTGGCCGTCAGAGAAGAAAACCGCATCCGGTGGACCATCCATCCGGAGACAAAGAGTATCGCAGGGTTCAAAGCCCAGAAAGCCACATCCCAGTTCCGGGGCAGAAACTGGACTGCCTGGTTCACCAATGACATCCAGATCCCTGACGGGCCTTATACATTCTGTGGTCTTCCGGGTCTCATCCTGCAGATCGCCGATGAAAGGGAAGACCATGTTTTCAGCTTTGCCGGCAGCCGGAAACTCCCGGAAGGGTTCTCCCTTATCGATTCGCAGACAAAGGAAATTTTTGTCACCCGGGAAAAATTCAACCGGCTCTGGAATGAGTATATCCTTGATCCCGCTAAAAATATAAAGATCATCCACGGTTCTGCTGCCATGTCGGAAACCCTGATGTTCGATTCCAATACCGGCGAACCCCTTGACAAACAGACCCTGATCAGGAATAAGGAACTTGGGGTAAAAAAACTCCTGAAGCGGTTTAATAATTTTATCGAAAAGGATCTGTATAAACAGGATTGACTTACCGGCTGGAAAAGAATTCAAAGAGCCCTAAAAATATTTCACGGATACGGCTATATTACAGAAGAGGGCCGCCAATAAGAAAATTTGAGAGCACCAGGATCATCATAGTTGAAGATGTGATTGCGGTATAACATCTGATTACTCATTCCCGGAAGGAATCAGCACAACGGATCGGGATAGCAGCCTCGCACCTCATCAAGCAAAGGGAAAGTGAAATATTGTGCTGCTATTTATTCTTACGAAAACGCAAAATCTCCTCCTGATCCGTAGTATTTAAGCAGGCCGGAAGATAAAACTGGCGCTTTTTTATCAAAATCAGAGCTCAACTTCTCTGTAAATACAATATAAAATGAACGGCATCGATTCATACCCGTACCGAAAATTTGAAATAATTTATTATCTTGAGCTCCTCTTACCATAAAGCAAAACGAATGACCGTACTTACTGCTGTTGTCCTGGGAATGGCCCTCACAGCGATCATCATTTTTATCATACTGAACATTGACAGGTTGAGGCCAGGGAAGAAACATGAAGATCATGAAATGCCCGACCGAACTTATTCTCCCGTCACTGAACCGGATGCCTCTCCTACCGTAAAGCTTTCCGCTGAAAGTCCTGCAGCAAAAGAAAGGAAAGAGAGAAACCGCCTTTACAGGGAGGCCGAATTCATCAATAAAAACTGTAGCCGCCTGGAAGATTTTATCATTAATGAAGAGATCAATGCATTTGATCTCAGGAAGCTTGCCAATTTAAACGGGATCGGTCTTCAGATTTCTGAAGGCTGGTATCCCCTGACCCTGGAACTGATCCGGGAACTCCACGAAAACGGCTGGGACAAAAAAGTTTCGTGCATCAAGGAAAAATATGCGGAACTGAGGTTCTATACGTCTGATGCCTATGGCAGCAACCTCCATACGATCATTGAAAAATACACGGAGGAATCCCAGTTCATCTGTGAGACCTGCGGCGGCAGGGGAAATACGAGATCCTCCTCCGGCTGGCAGTATGTGGCCTGCAGGAAGCATTACCTGGAAAAGAGACATAGCATTTCCGCTGAACCCGCAGGTTTTAATTATAACGGAATTTTCTACCGGTGGAATGAAGTAAAGAATATGCATTTCCATAGTTTTGATCAGTTTCAAGGGATCTACCAGTTTTTGATAATAGAGTTGCATCAGGAAAAATCCGGGCAGCAGAACCCGAATGATAACCGGCTGTATGTACCGGAACACAGTGGCACATTCGGGAATTTCCTGCAGTTTTTATCCAGGCAGCCCTATGACAGTCCACTGTATTATTCCGGACTGAGCAGGGACTACCTCAACCATTTCAGACATCCTGAGTTCTGCGAAATCTGCGGATACCAGGCCGTATATCTTGGTGAATGCGAATGCTGTGAAAACGATACCTGGGAATCATACAATAAAATGACAAAAGGAGAAGACCTCCACGACAGGGAGAAGAAACAGGAACATATCAAGCTGTACCAGATCTTGTGGATTGAGGACGAAGGGGAAACCTACGAACAGCAGCAACAGAATTACCCTAAAAACCCGGAACACCGGTGGCTGTAATTTCCGAAAGATCCGAGATCTTTCGGAGCAGGTCTGAGATCTTTCGGAGCGGGCTAAAGTAAAAATAAAAAATATGTCATATCATTATTATATATCAGTATCGGCTCATATCAATAACAGAGGTGTTGATGCTGCGATAAGTACTCCGGCGATGGAAGAGGCATCGGAGCTTTCCTCGATGGGCATCAACGAGATCATACAGGTCATTACCGACTTACAGGATGTAGTATCCGGACGGATGGACTATCTGAATTGGGGCACCGACCTATTCAATGTAACTTCTGAAGGTGATGTAACCCTGTACGGACGTTATGATAAGGCAATGGAAACCCAAGTGTCCACCCGGAGCCTGATCAGTTTTTTAACAGAGCTGAAACGGTTTAAAGAGCACTGCCAGGAAAGAGATTATTACAAAGACGTTATCAGCCGTGCGTTCGTCAGTGTGAGGGCTGATCCCTCCCGTTACAGGCGCTGGCCTTCTTCAGATCTGCATTACCTTATCAGCATAGACCGGATCACCATTACACTGGTCCTGGAACCTGAAGTTTTTCATTTGTCAGCTGAAGAATATACCGCACAGCTGAAGAGGTATTTTTAAAGCCCTGATGAAAATCATTGCTCCATAATGTTGCTATATTGTATTTCAGATGCACGGCAGATGAGTAGATCTTACGGTATTTAGAAGTTCAGCAATACCAAGCTGATCCTGAACAGATGGTTAGAAAGACGAATCAGCAAACCGGTGATTTCCAACCCGGGTCAGGACAATACTGATGCAAAGCCGGATAAACGCTCCGCGCGGATAAAAGAACAAAGCAAAACGGAAGCTGCCGGTAGAGCCGCCGGATAAAACATCCGCTTCGTCACGTCAGCCCGCTGATCCTGTCTTTACCTTTATCACAAAGCATACGGGGAAATCAAACTTTGCATCAAAGAGATCATGTCAGTAAAAAGCGGATACTGAATAGATATAGGCGCATTATGATCTGTTGGATGCTATACTAGCATGAATTCAATAGGATGTATTTGGTTTAAGCATTTAAAAAACAGAAAGGCAATCAGAAATTTCTAAGCACCATTACCCTCTGAAGAAAGCAATATGATCATTTTCCATTTTTCCATAGAAGATTGCAGACGGTTAATCCGGCAAAAGGAACTTCCGGGATTCAGCTTCCTTCTCCCAGCCTTCTCATGCGTTTACTACTTTGATTTCACATTTTACTATTATTTTTAGTTAGATTTACACAACAAATACAGGTAACCCTCACCATGAAAAGTTTTACAGGCATCATAGCAGCAGTCCTCACTTCCCTTTCGCTTTCCGCCCAGGTGAATACCACCGCTGACGGGTTTTATTTCGAAAAGTCGAAAGGCTCTTTTACTGAAAAGGAACTCGTGTGGAAAAAAAGAGCGGACCTTGCCGTTATCAGGCTGGGATACTGGAGAGGGGACTGCTGCGGAGGTGTGCCGGAAGCGGAACAGATTACAGCCAGCATCAGAAACGACACCGTTTTTTACAACCTCCACACAAAACGGATACCCGACTGCAGAACCGAAACCGGCCTGTGCGGGAGCCTCATTGATTTTGTAATTGATCCCAAAAAATTCCCGGATTACAAAAAACTGGCCTTCAAAGAAACCCTTGATGGGGAAGCGAGGTAATTACGGAATAACTATTGGGTTACAGATCCCTGCTTCTTCCCCGCTTTGCCTTCACTCCTTCCCTGCTCCCCTTTCTGCCATCAGGTATGCGGCCTCCAGCATTTTTACCAGATGCAGGTACGGACCGATAATCTTACGGTTTTCTTCACCTCTGGAACTCCCGAGTGAGAAATAGATGAGGGCCGACAGGAACCCGTCATAGTCTTCCCTGCTGTACTTCCGGAATGCCTTCCGGAACACCTGCAACGGATCCCGGTATTCTTCCTCCGAGAGCGAGCCCATCGCAAGCCCGGCAAAATGGGTTTCCGCAGCTAAAACGGCGGTCTGCCCTACTTTACTCTTCCCAGCCATCACCTGGCCGGCCCGTACCAACGACCGCAGCGAAAGATATAAGTGGAAGACTTCTTCAGGACATTCCCCGAACCGGGCTTTCCGCCGTACCGAACACTGTACCATCGCACTCAGGGATTCTTTCACCACCGCCAGGTCATTGAACTGGAAAAAAGCCGCCAGCAATCCCGCTACGGAATGTTTCCGGGTGCCGGACCAAAACCGGGCCTCAAAGTCTGTTTTCTTCTTTTTCATCATTTTGTTTTTAAGGGGTTATTACTTTTTAAATGTAAATAAATTCATTATGTTTTAACTGAAATATAAATTTCCGAAATCATCATTTATAGGAAAACCATTGAAGATTATCTGCCTATATGATATTACTTAACAAATATAACAAAATAATCAGAAGTGGGAACAATTACCCACAAAATATTTTCTAGTTCTGCTGAAATTGCATATTCATATATTATATAATGACTGATATTGATAGGATAAAATTTCTGGAACACCTTGGAAATCAAATAAAAAAACTAAGAAAAGAGAGAGGCTTAAGTCTCAGGCAACTGGCGCAATTGTGTGATATTGATTACAGTGACATCAGTAAAATTGAAAAAGGCCAGCGGAACATCCAGATCTCTACCTTATTGGAACTGACCAGAGGACTTGATATCCATCCCAAAGATCTTTTTGATTTTAAAACAGACGTACATTTATGACGAAACTGATTTTCTGATACTAATTTTTTCAGGTAATTTTTTTTTATTTAAAAATTAATCGTAATATTGCGATACAAAATCAGGCAATGGGCGTAACCAAGACAGACCAATTTACAGATGAACAAAATAATATTGCAGTAATAGCAAAAGCATTAGGGCATCCGGCGAGAATCGCTATTATAGAATATCTGCTGAAAGTCAATACCTGCATCTGTGGCGATATTGTGAATGAATTGCCATTGGCACAGGCCACCGTTTCACAACATTTAAAAGAATTAAAAAACGCAGGTCTTATTAAAGGTAATATTGAAGGAACTTCGGTTTGCTATTGTATTGATGAAAAAGCTTTTGGAATAATGAAGGATTATTTTTCGAATATCATTATAAGAACTGTAAATCAGAAATGCTGCTGATGCATTTTTTTAGCCATATCTATCGTAATATTGCATTTAACCAATAAATAGAAAGTAATGAAACTATCTGAAATCAAAGAAATTTTACCAGAGCTGGATCATATTGAATTTCAACTGGAAGACGGGACGTTTGTTCCTGATCACTTCCATGTAACAGAAGTGGGAACGGTAACAAAACACTTTATCGATTGTGGCGGAACTGTCAGAAAGGAAAAAACAGTCAACTTCCAGTTGTGGAACGCTGATGATTCCGGACATCGGTTACAACCTTCTAAACTATTGCATATCATTAGATTATCAGAAGAAAAAATTGGCATGGAAGATAACGAGATTGAAGTTGAATATCAACATCAGACCATCGGTAAATTTAATCTGGAATTTAACGGTAAAAATTTTGTCCTCAGAAACAAAACGACAGCATGTCTAGCTCAGGATGCATGCGGAATTCCTGCAGAAAAACAACCGGTAAAATTATCTGAGCGCCCATTTACTCAACCTTACGTATGCACACCAAATTCCGGATGTTGCTAAAAATCCGGTAAAAGAGATAAAGCATGTATCCTCCATTATCAGAAACTATAGAATTACTGAAAAATCAGAAAATCAGCGAAGCCCGGAAAGCTGTCTTAGCACCGCTCATTAATTTTATTCAACAAAAAGTGGCAGAACAAAAAGAAGCAGCCCTTATATTTATTTGTACCCATAATTCAAGGAGAAGCCACTTGTCACAGCTCTGGGCGCAGATAGCCAGTGCCTATTACAGTATACCGGACATAATCTGCTATTCAGGCGGAACGGAAGAAACAGCAGTGTTCCCCGCAGTTGTGAAAACTTTGCAGGAACAGGGGCTGATGATTAATAAAATCTCCGGCATGGAAAATCCTGTATATGCTATCAGGTACAGTGAAAACAAACATCCGGTTATAGCCTTTTCCAAAAGATATGACCATCCATTTAATCCTGCACACGGATTTGCTGCAATTATGACCTGTTCTCAGGCAGATAGCGGATGTCCCTTTGTAGCAGGGGCAGAAAAGCGTATTCCCGTAACCTTTGAGGACCCGAAAATTTTCGATCATACACCGGAGCAATCACGGGCCTACCATGAGAGAAGTTTACAGATTGGTAGTGAAATGTTCTATGTTTTTTCGAAGATAAAAAATAAGAGTACCGTAAAATAAATGTAATGCAGACAAAATTAAAGTGGCTTGATCGCTTTCTTACGCTTTGGATATTCCTGGCGATGTTTTCAGGAATAGGATTGGGATATTTCTTTCCTGGTATTGCTGAATTCACCAATTCCTTATCAGCAGGAACAACAAATATTCCACTTGCCATCGGCCTCATTGTCATGATGTATCCACCGCTAGCGAAGGTTGACTATTCATTATTACCGAAAGCTTTTCAGGACAAGAGGGCGATCGGGGTTTCCTTATTGCTGAATTGGTTGGTCGGGCCGGTTCTGATGTTCCTGCTAGCCATTATTTTCCTGAGAAATGAACCTGAGTACATGTCCGGTTTGATTCTTATCGGTTTAGCCAGATGCATTGCCATGGTGCTTGTCTGGAATGACCTGGCAAAAGGCAACCGTGAGTATGGCGCATTACTGGTTGCCCTGAACAGTGTATTCCAGGTATTCAGTTACAGCTTTATGGCATGGCTTTTTATCGGTGTCCTGCCCGGAAAATTAGGGTTGGCTGATTTTAATGTAAACGTATCCATGAGAACTGTTACGGGAAGTGTTCTCATCTATTTAGGAATCCCTTTCGTGGCAGGTTTTTTAAGCCGTTACTTCTTGATTAAATTAAAAGGCTCAGAATGGTACCATAGGAAATTCATTCCCGCTATATCTCCGCTGACTTTATACGCACTTCTGTTAACAATCGTACTGATGTTCAGCCTGAAAGGGAATCAGATTGTGGAATTGCCTTTCGATGTCTTTACAGTAGCTGTACCTTTAATCATCTACTTTGTGCTGATGTTTTTTACAAGTTTCCTGATCAACAGATCACTGGGTATCCCCTATGACAAAAATGCTTCAATAGCTTTTACAGCAACCGGAAATAACTTTGAACTGGCAATTGCAGTAGCAATAGCGGTATTCGGAATTCATTCACGTCAGGCATTCGTTGGAGTTATAGGACCTTTGGTGGAAGTACCGGTTTTGATAGTGCTGGTAAAAATAAGTTTATGGTTAAAGAAAAATTAAAAACAAAATTATCATTTTGGGAATCAAATCATAAGTTTTAATATAATGGAAGACATAAAATACAGTGAATTCTAAACTATCCTGATATATGCGCCTTTATCATAGTTAATTCGACATCTCTACAAACTTTCCCCTCCCTACCCTCATTATAATTCAATTGCTTTTCCTTATTTTTGTTGAATGATGATCAGTGAAGAAAGTTCGTCCGGCAGCCCTTTCGGGACCGCTTTGATTTTGCAGGCACTTGCTGCCTCGCCGGCGCCTACGGCTTT
>NZ_CAJYMO010000032.1 GCF_913776365.1 uncultured Chryseobacterium sp.
CAAGATACCCATTGTCTACGGCGCATATCACGTCGATCCGTTTCCGGAAAGCATTGAAATCTCCCGGCCGGTTTGCTGACATGCTGCAACAATACCGGAAATCCGACTTCGGCAAAATGCAGGCAGCATCACTGGAGCTGGTATACAATGACTGGTATCAGAAAGATACGGTGGTAAAAACACTTCACCGTTTTACCCTGGGAACGTGAGATGACAGAATCTGTCTGAGGGTATTGATTGTAAAGATAAATAGAGATTACATTTTTAATAAAGGATTTCCCTCCTTTTATTGTATTATCCCGTTGGATCATTGTATACAGCGGTCCTTGCCGGCTTCGTGCTGCTGCCTATTTTTCAGCAAGAATCTGCTGCAAGATCAATGCGGTGGCTTTTGCATCATCCAATGCCCTGTGAAAAGTAAATTCATGTTCAATATTCATTTTTTCGAGCACGCGTTCCAGTGAAATCCCGGAAGTCGAGATGTTGTTTTTTGCCAGCCAGTATACACCGAGTGCC
Source organism: uncultured Chryseobacterium sp. (assembly GCF_913776365.1). Taxonomy (GTDB): domain Bacteria; phylum Bacteroidota; class Bacteroidia; order Flavobacteriales; family Weeksellaceae; genus Chryseobacterium. Next base: position 517 of record NZ_CAJYMO010000032.1, read on the forward strand.
CTGATGTCAAAACCACCGCCCACAAAATACTGGTTATAATCCAATCCGAATTCTGTACACTCTTTTCTTAAGAGCGGTAAATCGTAGTACAGTCCCCAACCGGCCAACGTGGATTTGTTTCTTTCGCCGTACCAGTCTAAAAACGGGAGAATGGCTTCATCAAAATGCTTTTCGTCTTTAAGCATCTGATCCGTAATATGGGTAATGTCTGTGATTTCGGGGAGCACCGGGAAATGTTTCGGCTTGATTAAAGTGGAGAATTCGCTTTTTATTTCAAATGTCTTTCTGTCTAGCTTTACGGCGCCTATTTCTATGATATTGGTCTCCTGAACGTCATTGTTGCCAAAATTTTTGCAGCTGCCCTCCAGATCGAAAATGACGAGATCACTGGAAAATTTCATATAATTCTTTTTAAATGGTTTTTAGGATGTATGGTCGATATCTGTTAAAACTGATCATGATCCGGTAAGTGCATCATCCTGCAGACTATTTCTGCAGGCGCCTGCCTCTTTCAGATGATATCCAGCAGCAATCTCTTTTCTCTGCTTCTTACTTATTCGTTGTGACAGATCTCTTTTTGCATCATCTGCTGCTTATTACCGGCAAATATAAGACAAAAAGATCACCTCATCATCCGTAAACCGATTCTGGATGCATCCGGTCGGTCTCAGCTGGCAATCGCCGGATATCCAACGGCTGAACACAGGCCGTGAACCAGATGAAGCATCGGTGCCTGTACGCATTTTTGAACACAGAATACATAGATCTGAACACGTGACCCTGACAGGATTTCCTGAAATTTACCTCATCAAAACCAACTTAAAGATATGAAAATAGCAGTAACCGGTTCCTTGGGAAATATCACCGGACCATTGGTGATCCAGTTGATACAACAGGGACACGAAGTAACCGTCATCAGCAGTTCGGAAACAAGGAAACAGGCAATAGAAGAGCTGGGAGCAAAAGCTGCGATCGGCAGACTGGAAGATGCCGTGTTCCTGGAAAAAACCTTTGAAGGCCAGGATGCGGCCTACTGCATGATCCCGCCTTTTGATTTTTTCGGGGACCGGCAACTGGATTATCAGAAGAAAACCCTGGAGATTGCCGGGCATTATTTTCAGGCCATTCAGAAAGCCGGCATCAAAAAGGTCATTCACCTCAGCAGCGTAGGTGCAGAGAAACCTACCGGAACCGGTGTGCTTATTTTTCATTACCTGGCAGAAAATGTGTTTGGAAAACTTCCTTCTGACGTCAGTGTAATCCATATCCGTCCCGCATCTTTCGATTACAACCTGTATGCTTTTATGGACATGGTAAAGGGCAACGGCTTCCTGAAAGGGTTCCTGGGTTAAATACTTTATCTCCAGCATTACGGGATTAAAGGACTGATCAGAGGGTACTCCGGGCTTATTTTATCAAATTACGGAGGCAATGACAGGATCGCCTGGGTGTCGCCGCATGATATCGCCGCTGCCATCGCAGAAGAACTGAATACCCGGCAAAACGGCAGAAAAGTAAGATATGTGGCCGGTGATGAGCTTACCTGCCAGGAAATAGCAACCGTCCTGGGAAAAGCTGTCGGCAAGCCGTACCTGAAATGGGTGCTGATCAGCGACAGGCAAATGACAGATGCCTTTATCAAAATGGGAGCATCAGAACCTGTAGCCAAAGCGTTTACGGAAATGAATGCTGCGATGCATGACGGAAGCCTTTTTGAAGATTACTTTAAAAACAGGCCGTCGGCATTAGGCCCTCTGAAAATAAGTGATTTTGCAAAAGAATTCAATGTAAAATATAATCAGCAATGAAAAAAACATTTCTTATCCTCCTTCTCCTTACCTTTTCGAAGATGCTCTATTCACAATCCAACCCTGATGATATTACGGGCACCTGGTACAGCGCAGTGAAAGGCGGCAGTGTACAGATCTACAAAAGCGGCGAAACATACTCGGGGAAACTGATCGATTTAAAGCCGTCAGCAGATAAAAACGGAAACCCGCTGTCAGACATTCATAATCCGGATGTGGCCAAACGTGGACGGCCCCTGATCGGAATCCTTTTATTGACAAACATTACTTACGACCGTAAGAAAAAAAGATGGAAAGGAAAGCTTTATGATTATGACGGAGCCAAAGGAAATACCTATGATTCCTACCTTACCCTAACCCCGGAGGGCCGCCTGAATATCAAAGGTTTCTGGGGCCTTTCCTTTTTCGGCCTGAATCCCGGGCTTAGCCTGGAAAGAATTCATGCAGAATAATCGTATCTTTAAATCCTTTAAACCGATGAATAAACAACAGCCTTACCGGATCAGAACCCTGCAGGAATACCATAAAATACTGGACATCAGCAGTCCTCAACATCCTATGGTAAGCGTTATTGACCTCAGTGAAATCACGCCTTACCAAAGCGAGGAAAGCATTAAGGTGGTGTTTGATTTTTATATGATCTCCCTCAAAAAAGTAGATGCAGGAAAGGTACACTACGGCTATGGACAGCAGAAATACGATTTCAGCAATGGGATCCTGTTCTTCATTGCGCCTAATCAGGTCTTTTCCTTCAAGGCAGACCAGGATTTCAAAAGCTCGGGAATGATGCTGCTGATCCACCCGGATTTCCTGTGGGGCAGCGCATTGTCTAAAACCATCAGAAAATATGAGTTCTTCAGCTATGCCGTTCATGAAGCCTTATTTGTGTCAGAAAAAGAGGAAGCGATCCTGAACGGGTTTATTGCCAATATCGAGCATGAATACCATTCCCATATCGACAGGTTCAGTGATTCCATCATCATCTCCCAGATCGAGTCGCTCCTCAATTATGCCGACCGCTTTTACACCCGGCAGTTCCTCACCCGTAAGATTTCCGGCAGTCGCCTCCTGGATCAGCTGGAGAAAATCCTTGACGATTATTTTGAAAAGGAGGATGTCATGGATAAAGGACTGCCTACGGTACCCTATGTTGCCGGACTTCTCAATTGTTCTCCCAATTACCTGAGCGGTGTCCTGAAAATCCTTACCGGCCGGAACACCCAGCAGCACATTCATGAGAAGGTAATTGAAAAGGCAAAGGAAAAACTGTCTACCACCACCCTTACGGTAAGTGAAATTGCTTTTGAGCTGGGATTTGAATATCCGCAGTCCTTCAGCAAACTCTTCAAGAGTAAGACGAAGCTTTCCCCGGTAGAGTTCCGGGCTTCTTTCAATTAGTTTCAAGCCATTTCCCATTATTCCCATGATCGATTTTCTGATAACACTGAAATCAAGAAACGAAGTATTGTTTTATTTCGGAATGCTGTGCCTGCTGAGTGCCGCTCTGCTGTTTGTGATATCAAGGTTCAGTGACCTGCAGGTCAATGCGGTGAATGCCTGGTACAAGCCGGTTAAGTTTGCGCTTTCCATGGGCCTCTTCAGTTTAACCATGGGCTGGTACACCGGCTATCTCACGGGTTATAACCTTACGGCATATAACCGGACGGTTGTTGCCTGCCTGGGATTTGAGGTATTTTACGTGGCATTCCAGGCCGCACGGGGCCAGCTTTCCCATTACAATACCACTTCAGCCTTATATACTTCCCTTACGGTAATGATGGCGCTTGCCGCTCTTGCCGCTACCTTATTTACAGGTTATATCGGCGTCCTTTTTTGTACCGGAAAATTTCCCGGGCTCCCTGATTATTACGTGTGGGCAATCCGGCTGGGCATCTTTATATTCGTCGTATTCGCTCTGGAGGGCGCTGTTATCGGCGCCAACGGTTCCCCACGCGTTGGCAGCAATGAGGGGAAGGTACTCCCCTTTCTCAACTGGAGCCTGACCCAGGGAGACCTCCGGACTGCTCATTTTATAGGCATGCATGCCCTGCAGGTACTGCCGCTGCTTGCTTATTTTGTATTGAAAGAGGTAAAAGCGGTTCTTTTCCTGGGGCTGATCTACAGCCTGCTGGCCGTATTCTGCCTGGTATACGCCCTGAACGGAAAATCCCTGTTTTCGATCTGAAAATTCCAGCCGGATATTGGATCGATATGAATCTCAAGGCTTTTTATTTTGGATGAGGCAGGATATCTGATTTTTCTATTCCTTTCGGAGAACAGGCTGCTTCCAGCAATTCCATCAATTTCAATTGCTTGCCTTATCCGCAGCAAAGCTGCCGTATATCACTAGGATCATCCTTATGGACAGATCTTATTTTCCCTTTCCGTTTCTTCCTGACAGGCGGCCCGTACTTTTTTCAGATTAGTACCAACTGCCTTTAGGATCCCGGATATCGATCTCCTGTTTTTTAAAATTCTAATCACCGCTCTGCTGATTTCTGTCCCGATTACGATTATGATAAAGAATTTTGTCTGATGACAACAGGCAATCGACGGATGCCGGATCCCTGAAAAACCCCGGAAATAGGGAATCTTTATTGAATTCAAATTATGGTGAATATTTTCTTCAATTTTAATGCTTTTTATTAAAAAAAACTATATTTGTACCACAGTGTGGTATGAAGTCTATCTGCAAATCAGCTTTAATAACCCTAAAAACCAAATCATCAAAAAACGCTCAGCCGGTAGTATTTTCCCTGACAGGATCTATTGCGGATGAATAATACAGGATAGACTTTTTACAGTATTTTTATTTCCCGGGAATTTTTCATTTTTCAATTTACTTTTTGCCTTGTTATCAGGGCGGCTGTTATTCTTGTTTTGATCATTAACTAAAAAATATTCTATATGCATTAAAATTTTAAATTTATTTTTTCAGATACAATGCCTGCTTCAGGGCTGGCTTGATACGGCATTGCTGCAGCCATCTCCGGATGCTGAAAGCAAAGACCGGCCACAGGCTTTCACAGCCCTTTTAATTCCCGGAAATCTCCTCTTTTCAACACATGCTTTTTTTGCTTTGGTCTACCGGAGCAACCAGCCTGATCTATTTAAAAATTAACCAAAATATCAAATACTTATGAAAATTTCAACTTCTTATTTTGTACTGGCTTTTATCTGTATGGGCGCGATGGCGCATTCCCAAGTTGGTATTGATACAACCACTCCTCAGGCTTCCCTGGACGTTGTGGGAAAACCTGCCGACACATCGGCGAAAGACGGGATTATTGCACCCAGAGTTACAAAGCAGCAACTGGCATCTAAAGCCTCAGGCACCTACGGGGCCTCACAGGACGGAACACTGGTATATGTCTCAGACATCACCGCTCCCACAGGCACTACTCCCAGCCTTTCGCAGGTGGCGGATGTAAATTCCATCGGATATTATTTCTTTAACGGCAGCGTATGGGTCAATACCTCCAACAGCACATCCCCTTCCGTAAATCTCTACAATTCAAACGGTACGCTCACCGGCAACCGGACGGTAACCCAGAACAGCAATACCCTGGGCTTTACGGGAACTGCAGTGAATGCTTTTTCGGTAGACGGCAGTACCCTGTCGGTAGATGCTGCAAATGACAGGGTAGGAATAGGTACCGCCAGCCCGGCCAATAAACTTCACGTTACCGGAACCAATCCGCTCCGGCTGGAAGGCGTTACGTCCGGAAACTCATCAACAGACCTGTTGCTGGTGACAGATGCCAATGGTGTGGTAAAATCGATAGGAACACTGGGATCATTATCCGTCCCTGCACCGGCCGTCTTCAGATTGGAAACGGCACAATCCAACTTTTTAAATGGCGTCGGTTCGGGTGCTCTCTCCCCCATTCCCATGACTGCCGTTAAAAACAGCATCCCCGGTTTAACCTACAATACCAGTAATAATACCATTACATTTCCTGCAGGAACTTACCAGATGACTGTAGTTTATGAAGCGTTGCATAACAATACCGGCTGTACCCTGAGTTCCTATATCGTTGACTTCCCTTTAAATTCAGGTACCACAAGAATTCACAGTACGGCTGCTCACAGTGAAGGGAACATATCCAATCACGGAGGCACCATTACCTATACCACCAGCGTTCCTGCCGGAACTACCTGGCAGATCCGTTTGGGACGGGGACAATCGGGTAATTGCACCGGTACGGGAATGACACTGGCCGCCAATTCCACACAGCTATTGGTCTTCAGAATCGGCGATTAAACGCTTATTCTCCCTCATTAATCGTTTTTAAAAGGTATATAAATTCTAAGAACACAATACAACAGACTGCCCTTGAGGCAGTCTGTTTTTTGCTCTATCATCATGAAGAATGCACACTCAGTCATTTTTTACTGACATCCGAATGAACATTTAATTCCTCAGATCCGCCTACCAGGCTAAATCAGTAACATCCGTTCAGTTCATTTTGCAGTCATTTCACACGGTTATATATTCTTTTAAGTGAAAATATTCCGGGCAGCTTTTTTTCCTGATTCCGTAGGAAGCGGTGCTTTCAGGTTCCTACCGGAATGACTTTCTGAACTCCAGGGGCGAAACACGGGTCCTGGCCTTAAAAAGCTTGCTGAAGGACTGTGAATGCTCAAATCCCAGACCATAGGCGATTTCCGAAACGGAGAGGCTGGTTGCGGACAATTTTTCCTTGGCTTTTTCAATAACGGCATTCTGAATATATTGCTGGGTACTCAGCCCGGTCAGTGAACTCAGCATATCGCTCAGATAGCGCTGTGACAGCTTCAGTTCCGTGCTGATGTATTTTACCGTGGGCAATCCGCTTTTCAGGCTGTTTTCTTCTTCAAAATACCTTTCCAGAAGTTGGTCAAGAACGGTGACGATGTCATGATTCACCGCTTTCCGGGTAATAAACTGCCGGTTATAAAAGCGGTTGCTGTAGTTCAGCAGCAATTCGAGCTGGGATACCAGGACATCCTGGCTGAAGGGATCGATATTGTTATCGAGTTCAGCGGCAATAACGGCAAATAAACCGGCAATGACCTCTTTCTCCCTGGCCGATAAAAAAAGGGCTTCCGAAACATCATAAGAGAAAAATCCGTACTGGTGGATGGTTTTCCCCAGCGGATAATTCCGGATGAAATCAGGATGGAAATACAGGGCGATGCCTTCATAGCTTCCGGCATCCTCCGGCGGCAGAACGATTTGCCAGGGCTTCAGAAAGGCCAGCCCGCCTTCTTCAAAATCATAATATCCCTGGCCGTACCTGATCTGTCCGGTGAACGCGGTCTTAAAGGAGATTTTATAAAAATCAAGGCTTACTTTCTGCCATTTCGGAAACATTTCAGCCGGCACTTTGGTATAGTCAACCAACGCGATCAACGGGTGCAGCGGAGCAGCAAGCCCCAATAGCTTAACCAGCTGGGAAATACTTTTGATGTGATGGATTTCAGGCGGATGTTGCATTTTCATTCACGAATATAATCAATTCTGTTTTGACGGGCGAATGACAAGCTCGCCGATTTCAACATCCTCAGGCTGGCTTACTGCATAGATGACCGCATTGGCAACCGCTGCGGGATCGATCCCAATTTTTTCCATTCCTTTCCGGACCATTTTCTTCATTTCATCATTTTTTATATTTTCGGCGAAATCCGTCTTTACGAATCCGGGTGAAATGCCCGTTATCCTTACGGTTCCGTCCGACTCCTGCCGGAATGCTTCGGAAATGGTACGGACGGCGTTTTTGGTCCCGGCATAGATGCCCTGCATCGGTACGATCTTCAGTCCCGATGTTGAAATGATATTCACGATGTGTCCCGACTGCTGTTGCTTAAAAACAGGAAGAGCCGCCGCCATGCCATACAACACGCCTTTGAGATTGATGTCAATCATCTCTTCCCATCCTTCAACATCCAGCTCATCAATGCGGCTCAACTGGCTGACACCGGCATTATTGACTATTACGTCCAGACGTCCGTACTGCTCCACGGCTGTATTCACAAACCGGTCCAGGTCGGCTTTATTCCTCACATCAATACCGGTACAGATAGCCTCGCCGCCTGCACTTCTAATTTCTTCCGCCAGTTTTTCCAGGGTTTTGATATTTCTTGCACCCAGTATTACCTTTGCTCCGTTTTCTGCCAGCCTCATGGCTACAGCCCTGCCGATTCCGGCACCTGCACCTGTGATGGCCATTACTTTTCCTTTGATATTCTGCATAATCATCCGGTTTATTTATTTGTCTATCTGTTCTTCTAAAAACTGCGGGTACCGGTCACCGCTCAGGGTAATTCCGCTTACCCTGGCATCAATGCCGGCAAGTTCGTCAGCGGATAATACAAGAGCCGTACTGCCTATATTTTCTTCCAGCCGGTGGAGCTTCGTAGTCCCGGGAATCGGCACGATCCAGGGCTTCCGGGCCAGGAGCCATGCCAGGGCCAGCTGTCCGGCCGTGATATTTTTCTGTGCGGCTATCTCAGCAAGCACGTCTACCAGAACGCGGTTGGCCTTTATATTTTCTTCAGTGAAACGGGGAAGGATATTCCTCCGGTCGGCATCATCCAGTTTTGCAGTAATCGCACCGGTAAGGAAGCCTTTTCCCAGCGGACTGAACGGGACGAAACCGATGCCCAGCTCCTCTAAAACGGGAAGGATCTCATTTTCCGGTTCCCGCCAGAACAGGGAATATTCGCTTTGCAGCGCTGATACGGGCTGGACGGAATGCGCCTTCCGGATGGTTCCGGCACCCGTTTCCGACAGGCCGAAATATTTGACTTTCCCCTCCTGTATCAGGTCTTTCACGGTTCCGGCAACCTCTTCTATCGGAACATTGGGATCTACCCGGTGCTGATACAGCAGATCAATATAATCGGTTTTCAGCCTTTTCAGGGAAGCTTCAGTAACCGCCCGTATCGTTTCAGGCCTGCTGTCCAGCCCCAGTGCCGGCTTTGCCTCCCTGCAGCCGAATTTTGTAGCCATCACTACCTGTTTCCGGTAAGGCTGCAGCGCTTCGCCTACCAGCTCTTCGTTGGTGTAAGGCCCGTAGGCTTCTGCCGTATCAAAAAAGGTGATTCCCCTGTCAACCGCCTGTTGCAGTAAGGTAACGGCTTCCTTTTTTTCCATTCCTTTGCCGTCCAGAAAGTTTAAGCCCATACAGCCAAACCCCAATGCGGAAACTTCCAATCCGCTGTTTCCTAATTTTCTCTTTTGCATATTTCTTTTTTTTCGTCTTTCAACCGACTTTATTTTCAGATACAAAGTTCCGGATTGTCATGCGCTGAAATGTAGCCGGATTGGTAATTCCTGTAGCCGGCAGGAAAAATGATCCGCAGACTTATCCGTCCGACAGCTTTATGATTTCATCATATATGCCGGAAAGATCCGGCCAGGTGAAGACTACGGCATTGGATAAAATGCAGGACGGAAAAGTGAGATGATAAGGGATCATATTTATCAATCAGTGAAACCGGACCTGAATGCCAGCGGGCTCTTACGGGTCTTGGCTTTGAAGAATTTGCTGAAAGACTGGGGATGCTCAAATCCTAATCCATAGGCAATTTCACTCACTGACAGGCGGGTGGCAGCTAATTTTTCCTTGGCTTTTTCAATAAGCTTCTCATGTATATGTTCCTGCGCATTCCGGCCGGTATGCAGTTTCAGCAGGCTGCTCAGGTAGTCAGGTGAGACATTCATGGCCTGGGCAAGGATTTTTACGGAAAGAATGCCGCTTTCCGGCGGGTCTTCCGCTGAAAAATAAGAGGTAAGAAAATCTTCAACCTTCGCCAGGATCTGATGGCTGCTGATTTTCCTGGTAATAAACTGACGGTTGTAGTACCGGTCGCAATACCTGAGCAGGAGTTCAATCTGGGCGATGATAAGTCCCTGGGTAAATCCGTCGATGTTGGAATGGTATTCCTGCCTGATGTTATCGAATATGCTGAGAATGATGGCTTCTTCCTTATCTGAAAGGAAAAGGGCTTCATGAATGGAATAATCGAAAAAAGAATAGCTTTTGATATTTTTCGCCAACGGCGAGCCCCATAGAAAATCCGGATGGATCTGTAAGAGATACCCGGACCCGCCGTTTGGCAGATCCGGATCCCTCTCCAGCCTCAGCACCTGGCCGGGCGCAATGAAGGACATGAGCCCTTCATCAAAATCATAGATCTGCTGGCCGTAGTGAAGTTTTGCCGCGGCATCACGTTTCAGGGCAACGGAATAAAAATCCATGACCATGTTCACCGCTTTTCCAGCCTCAGGAAACTGCACCAGCGAATAATCCACAAGGCTTATCAGGGGATGCTCAGGCTTGGGCAGGCCCCTGAAGCGATGATAGTCCGTAATCGATTTTATTCTGATGATTTCCATATCTGCAAATGTAGTATATCGGCAGTCAATTCCGGCTCACCGGTCTGAAAAACTGCCGCCCCATGTTCTGCCAGCTGGCTAATTTCGGGTAAAGGCAACAAAATAGAAACCGGGTGAAGGCGGAAAGACGAAAGCCGGAGGTCTTCCTGTCGGTATCCATACCGGTGATCCTGGTTTTTCAGCTGATCCTGCTTATTCATTTTTTTTCTGTGCCTTGCATGCGGATCTGCCGCCGGTGTCATTTTTTTTCGTTTTATCTGCTGCTCATCAACAGCCCGAACCAGTCTTCCAGATGCCACGTGTGGGTAAGTTTGCCGTCTTTCAGATAATGAAATTCATGCAGCGCCACCGAAACCTTCCGGCCGGTTGGCGGAATTCCCATCATTTCATTGATATGGGTGAACTCCATGGAAGCCCTTACTGCTGCACGTTCATGGGTACCGAAAATATCGTGGATCACCACCCTGATATCCGGACAGACGGTAAACAGCTGTCTCATGATTTCCTGAAGTCCTCGCGGGCCGTCTTCCTGCCCCGGAGCCAGTGGGATGTCCTTCCAGCCCGGACTGCAGATCTCATCCAGGATTTCCGGCTGTCTGGTATTGAAGGCTCCGTAAAATTTCCTGATCGTGTCTTGTTCCTGTCCGGTTAAGGCTTCCACCCAGGTAGGGTCATTATTTTCCATTTCAAATTGTTTATTGCTGAGATTTCCATTTTAAATCCGTTAGCGGGTTACAGGTTAGATCCTCCTGAAATTTCGATACGCTGGGCATTGATCCAGCCTGCCGCATCACTGCATAAGAAAGCCACTACGCCGCCGATGTCTTCAGGCAGCCCTACCCTTCCCAAGGCGGTCTGGGATGCCAGGTATTGATTCATTTCCGCATTATCACGAACGGCGCCGCCCATAATATCGGTCTCAATAGCGCCGGGCGCAATGACATTAACCCTGATCTTCCTGTCGCCCAGTTCTTTGGCCTGGTATTTCGTTAAGGTTTCCATAGCGCCCTTTAACGCGGCATATGCTGCGAAACCCGGTGTCGCAAAACGGGTAAGTCCGGAAGAAACATTCACAATACCCCCGAAAGCGTTGATATGAGGCAACAGCTTCTGGGTAAGGAAAAACGGTCCCTTCAGGTGTACGTTTTCCATTTCCGTGAACTGCTGTTCCGTTATGGCTTCAAATTCAGCATAGTGGATGAATCCGGCATTATTAATCAGGAAATCGAAGGTACCGGTGCCGAAACGGGACTGTAATCCAGTGATCAGCCTTTGCTCAAAAAGGCCGAAGCCTGAGAGGTCTGATACATCCAGTTTCAACGCCAGTGCCTTCTGGCCCAGATCTTCAATCTGCCTTACTACCGCTGCCGCTGCCGATTGTTGATTGTGATAGGTAAAGACCACATCCAGCCCGTTTTTCGCCAGACTGATGGCCATATCTTTCCCGATACCCCGGCTCCCGCCTGTAACCACTGCAATTTTGTTTTTTGATGACATACTTGTTTTTTTTAGTAACCGGAGGCAAAGGTAGAGGTACCGGAAAAATAGAATGTAGCCAAAACCTGGCAGCCCGTAGCCAAAAGCCGGAAGTTATTGCAGCCGGATGAATCTGACCGATGCGTATGTTCAGTTGCCCGGTCTGCAAAAACTGACGAATATGATATCCGGCATGTAGCAAAGGGGCCGAAACCATCCGGTAGCATAGCAGAAGAAGCCGTGCATCATATCTTCTACCGGTAAGGAACCCCTTTTACCAAAGG
>NZ_CAJYMO010000033.1 GCF_913776365.1 uncultured Chryseobacterium sp.
CCACTGGGAAAGACGGATGATGATCGTAAAGTCTTCCCCCACTGCGGCACGGATCGCTTTTACAATGTCTACGGCAAAGCGGCTTCTTTCTTTCAGGGTCTTTCCTCCGTACTCGTCGGTTCTTGTATTGGTCACCTCCCAGAAAAACTGGTCGATCAGGTAGCCGTGGGCACCGTGAATTTCCAGCACGTCAAATCCTAAGTCCTTTGCCGATTTTGCAGAATCTGCAAACCGGGCAATGGTATCCCGGATATCTTCCAGGCTCATTTCGGAAGCTTTTTCCATCGGTACTTCCGGATATTCTTCAGAACTTCTGGTATCGCCTACGTGCCAGATTTGAGGACCCATTTTTCCGCCGTTTTCATGAACGGCATCAATCACGTTTTTCCATCCGTTCAATGCTTCGGTCCCATAAAAATCCGGGATATTCTGCATATTTTTAGAGGCCGGCCTGTCAATGACCGTCCCTTCAGAAATGATTAATCCTACTTCTGCCTCTGCTCTTCTGGCATAATAATCGGCGATCTGCTTGGTGGGAACTCCGTCATCAGATTGTGCTCTTGTCATCGGAGCCATGACGATTCTGTTCTTTAGTTCTAAATTTTTATATTGAAAAGGCTTAAACAAAGATTCCGTGCTCATTGTAATGGGATGTATTTTATAATTGTTACACAAAGTAACTAATAATAGTTTGAATTTGTTTCCCGCTAATGGAAAAAAGTGGTAACTTTGCGGTAACTTATATTGGTAACATCAAAGTAACGCATGGTAAAAAGTGAATTAATGAAATACAGCTGTCCGCTGGGCAAAGCGATGGCAGCCCTGGGAAGCAAGTGGAAGCCGATCATCGTGCTGGTGATCAAAGACCGGAAACTGCGTTTCGGGGAACTGGCTGTACGCATCAATGTGATCTCCAGGAAAGTCCTTACCGACCAGCTCCGGGAGATGCAGACCGATGGGCTCGTCATCCGGGAAGAGTTCAAGGAACTTCCGCCAAGAGTAGAATATTCGCTCACGGAAAAAGGATTGGCACTCCTTCCTATTCTCTATCAGCTGGAAGAGTGGGAAACGAAATACCATGTGTATGATCCTGAGCAGGAGAAAAACTGCAAAATGATTCTGGAAGGCAGGCAAGCACAAAAAACAATTTTTTGATGCTCACCCTTTAAAAAGCATCAGGCATAATATTCTTTTTGTTTTTTTAGCTGCAGCAAAGTTTCTTCAACCGCATGTTCAAGCCCGGTGAATTCTTTTCCCGGAAGTTTCGTATAGCAACATATGGCTGATTCGCTCCAATATCTGTAATCACTGAAGCCAATATATTCATGGATCTCATTTTTTAAGTGAAATCGATCATAGTAGTAGACGGACACGCTGAATGTTCCGTTGCTTTTAAATATCAGCGTAACATTGATATCGTTATTGAAGGGATAAAAACGGATAGCATGCTCATCCGGGCTCCAGTCTTCACTGTAATGATATCTGTGAATTTCAATTTTTTCCCTTACCTTTTCTGCAATATCAATAAAAAATATTTTTAGCTGAGCATGGGCAGAAATTATTTGAGAAAAGTTTTTTTCATAAAAATCGAGATAAGATTGATCCATGTTTATTAATCTGGTATTTGAGAACTGTACTAGAAAGTCATGGGCAAAATAATCCCATTTATTATCAAATGCATGCAGGCCTGCACCGATGATTTTATCAAAACAGGCTCTTATGCTCAGATAATTCCAATTTTCCGGACAGGTTTCCTTTTTGTATGATAAAATGACATACTTTTTATTGTGCAACGGAAATTTTAGCTGAATATCATCTTCATAGTCACCAAATGGATTTGCCATCCAATGGTTAATTTTATTTTCAAAGACCAAAACATGCGTGTCATTATATAAAATCAAATCGATGTATTTTCCATTTGAAGTGATGGATTGGGTACTTACTTCACAGTTCAGAATGAGGCTGTCTAAAAAGCCGTCATCATCCAGATCTCCCAACAGGATTTTCATCATTTCATCCCGCCGTTTATATTCGGTATTTTTTCTCAACAGGTATGACAGTACTTCGGTAAAAGGATTTTCATAAAAGCCTCTCGTACCGATTGAAAAAAGATTATTGGATTTTAAATTTGGATTTTCCGGAACATTGTTAAATATTTCTTTAAGTTCAGACAAGTCGGCTGGCATAATAGAGTGGTTTTTTTTTTGTAAATTACGGCTATCATCCTTAAAAACAAAACAAACCGCTTCCCAAAGAAAGCGGTTTGAATTTATTTAAAATCCCGGATTAAAATATCGCCGGATATTTCTGAGGATTATTTTCATTGAATAAAGCATAGATCTTCTCTACCATGTCATCGGCAGACGGCTTGCTGAAATAATCACCGTCGCTGGCATAGGCCGGCCTGTGATCGTTGGCAGCGATCGTCAGCGGATCGGAATCCAGGTACCTGAAAGCTTTCTGCTTTTCCAGGATCTGCTGAAGGATAAAAGCTGAAGTCCCGCCTTCCACGTCTTCATCGATCACCACCAGACGGTTGGTTTTCTTAACGCTTTCGGCAATTTCCTGTGACAGGTCAAAAGGAATCAGTGACTGAACGTCGATCACTTCCGCAGAAATCCCCAGCTTGGCCAGCTCATCTGCAGCTTCCATCACGATTCTCCAGGTAGATCCGTAGGTTACCAGTGTGACATCGCTTCCTTCCTTGGTTACCTCGATCTTTCCGACAGGAACCGTAAATTCCCCCAAATTGTCAGGTTGTTTTTCTTTCAGGCGGTACCCGTTCAGGCATTCCACGATAACGGCAGGATCATCGCTCTGAAGCATGGTATTGTAGAATCCGGCAGCTTTTGTCAGGTTTCTTGGTACCAGTACCAGGATTCCCTTGGAGAGGTTGAGGATTCCGGCCATCGGTGACCCCGAATGCCATACGCCTTCCAGCCTGTGTCCTCTCGTTCTGATGATGACCGGCGCTTTCTGGCCTCCTTTTGTCCTGTACTGAACGGTAGCCAGGTCATCGCTCATTCCCTGCAGACAGTAAAGGATATAGTCCAGGTACTGGATCTCGGCAATCGGTCTCAGGCCTCTCATGGCCATCCCGATTCCCTGTCCGAGAATGGTGGCTTCACGGATTCCGGTATCGGCCACACGGACTTCACCGTATTTTTCCTGCATGCCCTCAAGCCCCTGGTTGACATCACCGATATTTCCGGCGTCTTCCCCAAATACAAGAGTTTCAGGATATTTTTCAAAAATTTTATCGAAATTGTTTCTTACCACTACTCTCCCGTCTACCTCTTCCGAGCTTTCAGAGAATATGGGTTTGATTTCTTTTACGTTTTCAGCCTTCCAACGGGACTGGGAATAGAGGTGCGAGGAGTAATTATCTTTTTCCACCTCGAAGATCTCCTTATATTTCTGCATCAACTGGTCTCGCTCGGCAGAATGGATTCCCCTGGTGGCCAGCAATGATCTTCTCACCAGATGGAAAATATCTTTCTTAGCCTTGGAAACCAGTTTATTAAACTGATTGATATAATTTTCAATCTCAGCATTCTGGCTTTTCAGGTTTTCTACCAGCGGCAATACGGATTGATTGATATCTGCAATGCTCTTCTGGTAGCTTTCCCAGGCTTTTTTCTGTCCGGATTTTACGGTTTTCTTTGCTTCTTCATCAATGGCATCCAGGTCTTCAATGGTCGCCAGCACTTCTTCTTTACCGTCTATCTCAATGGAATAATTAAGGATCCATTCCCTGAATTTCACCAGTCCGTCAAACTGTGATTCCCAGGCAAGGCGCTCTTCATTCTTGTATCTTTCGTGGGAACCGGAGGTTGAGTGTCCCTGTGGCTGTGTTACTTCAATCACATGAACGATCACCGGCACGCTTTCTACTCTTGCAAACTGTTCGGCTCTGGCGTAGGCATCCAGCAGCGCAGGATAATCCCATGCTTTTACCTGAATGATTTCACAGCCCTGGAATTCCCCTTCTTTTCTCTGGAATCCGCTCAGCATTTCGGCAATATCGGCCTTTGCCCTCTGCTTCATGGTCGGCACGGAAATCCCGTATCCGTCATCCCAGATCGATACGATCATGGGAACCTGGAGCGCACAGGCGGCATTCAACGTCTCCCAGAAGTGGCCTTCTGCCGTAGAAGCATCCCCGATGGTACCGAAGGCCACTTCATTTCCGTTTTTGGAAAACTTTTCAGAGCCCTCAAACGCTACGGTTTTATAGACTTTGGAAGCCTGTGCCAGTCCCAGCAGTCGGGGCATCTGCCCGGCAGTAGGAGAAATATCCGAAGAAATATTCTTTTGTGCGGTAAGGTCTTTCCAGCTTCCGTCTTCGTTCAGACTGCGGGTGGCAAAATGGCCGTTCATCTGCCTTCCGGCAGAAGCCGGCTCTCTTTCCACACTGGTATCCGCATAGAGCTGCGCAAAGAAACTTTCTACCGTCAGTGCGTCCGCAGACAATGCAAAAGTCTGGTCCCTGTAGTATCCTGAACGGAAGTCACCCTCCCTGAATACTTTTGCCATTGCCAGCTGAGGAAGCTCCTTCCCATCCCCGAAAATTCCGAATTTAGCTTTTCCTGTTAGCACTTCCCTTCTTCCCAGATAAGACATTTCGCGGGAAACCCTGCCCATCTTATAATCTTCAAGTATCTGGTTTTTAAAGTCTTGAAAAGAGATCTGCTGTGTTTCTATATAAGTTGTTTGCATAGCCCAATAAAAAAGTTTTTTTGTCCTGAAGTATTTTGCTAATATACACTTTTTAAATTAATTTTAATTTTTAATAAT
>NZ_CAJYMO010000034.1 GCF_913776365.1 uncultured Chryseobacterium sp.
AAGGCTGGATCGTCCTCATCGGTGCCACAACCGAAAACCCAAGCTTTGAGGTGGTTTCCGCACTGCTTTCCAGAAGCCAGGTGTATATCCTGAAAGCACTGACCTATGAAAAGCTGGAGGAACTCATTGATATTGCCCTGGACAGTTTCAACCGAGATGAGGATACCTCATTCAGGATCAGGGAAAAAGAAGCCTTTATCCAGTATTCCGGAGGTGATGCCAGGAAGCTGATCAATTCCGTTGAGCTGGTGCTGAACCAGTATAAAAATTCCACGGTATCCGAGGTCGGGAATGAAGACGTCATGGAGGTCCTGCAGGAAACCATGGCCCTGTATGATAAGAATGGTGAACAGCATTATGATATCATCTCCGCTTTCATCAAATCCATGCGGGGCAGCGATCCCAATGGCGCGGTCTACTGGCTGGCCCGGATGATTGCCGGTGGCGAGGACATCAAGTTCATTGCCCGCAGGATGCTGATTCTCGCTTCGGAAGACATCGGCCTGGCCAATCCCAATGCCCTGGTGATTGCCAACAATTGTTTTCAGGCCGTCAATATCATCGGAAATCCTGAAGCCCGGATCATTTTAAGCGAAACGGCTGTTTACCTTGCCGTTTCCCCCAAAAGCAATTCTGCGTATATGGCCATCAATGAAGCTTTGGCGCTGGTGAAAAAAACAGGGAACCTGCCGGTGCCGCTGCATCTCAGGAATGCTCCTACCAAGCTGATGAAAGACCTGGATTACGGAAAAGAATACAAATATGCCCATTCTTATGAAGGTAATTTTGTAAGCCAGGATTTTCTTCCCGAAGAAATAAAAAACCACCGACTGTACGAACCCGGAAACAATGCCACCGAAAAAAAGATCCATGATGAACTGAAGAAAAAGTGGGGCAACAAGTACTGAAGCGTCTGCCTTCATTACAAATATCTGACAGGAAATAAGGGATGCCGGAAAGAACTGAATGAAAAAAGGATGCCCGTAAGGACATCCTTTCCATTTAAATATAATCTGAGGAAATTATTTATTTTTTAAGGGTGGTATCTACGAAAACGGACTTTTTGCCTTTGTAATCTGTCAGTTTCATGCTGCTCAGCAGATCACCGTAAATCAGAAGGCTGGTGTCGGTAACTTCCGTTCCGTTGATCAGGACCGGCGTATCCTTGGGAAGTCTGAACTGCTCATTCAGCTGGTACAGGGCAAGCCGGTCTATCGTGCCGCTGCCGTTTTTAAGCTGATATTCCGTCAGGCCGCTCCCTGCAATGGCACTGAACTTTTTCAGGTTCCCGGGAAGATTGGCCGGGGTATAGGTACGGCTGTTCTGAACCGCGTTCTTATGGTTTACCGTAAACATTTCTACCGTTCCGATGACCCCGTCGGCCACCACAAGCTTTGTGCCGGCAGTTTTCTGCGCGGATACCAGTGCAGAAGATATTATGAAGAATGAATAAAGTAATTTTTTCATGGGCTGGAATACATATCTGTTAAAAACGTGATAAATATAAGTAATTTTTATAAAGTATGCATTTATTTTTATGATAAAATCATCAATAGGAGCAGGAGGTTCACAGTATCATAATTCCGGTTCTGTATTTTCGGGACTTTCTTCCTTTTTTTCCATCATGTGGCTGATCATTTTCTTCAGCCGCTGGAAAAGGAATGAACTGCAGAGAAGGATGATCCCCAGGATGATAAAAGCAATAATCCTGGAAACATGGTCCATTCTCCAGACGTCATATAGGTACAGTTTGATAATGGTAAGCCCTACGAGCGCAAATCCGGCTTTGCCATATTCCGGGGCATCGCTTTTCAGGCCTTTGTAGATAAGGATGCTGGCAAGGACAGCCCAAAGGATCGGCAGATACAGGAGACTGAAATGATAGCCTACTACCTTTGCTTCCGCAGCGGATTCCGCATTCAGAAGGATATACAGGTGGTACAGTTCAAAGCTTGCCGCCGTAATCGCGGTCAGGCTGAGCAGCCAGTAGGAAGACCGGAGCCTGTAAAATCCGGAATCAGGAAGTATCCGCATGATCAGGTAAACGAGCGGAAAGCAATAGAGCAGGTACAATCCGTAAAGGACAGCGCCTGTCTTGCCGAGCAGCACTTCAGACACCAGGCCGGTTCCGGCGATAGAGGTGTTGATTATGGTCAGTATAAAAAAAAGATACAGTAAAATGGTCTCAGCAACCGGGCCGATTCCTGTTCTTTTCCTGAAGAGCAGGAGGATGAAGAGATACCAGAGGCTGAACAGAAGACTGAAGCTGAAAACCAATATTTCCGGATTTCCGGAAGTCTGGTAAATGATCTCCAGCAGGAGGGCTGTATAGATCAGTCCGTAAGCCGCTACCGGAAAGGCTTTTTCGTAAACCCCCTGCTTCCGGCGACTCGTTTTCCCTTCTTTAAGAAGCAGCATATTCACGATGGTCGTAGCCACGGTCACCATGCTTGTCAGGAACACCGGATTAAAAATAACGGCAAGGTGAGCGGCATCGTCATATCCGGACCAGGTCACCAGCTGAGCAGCGAAGACAAGCGGGCAGAGGATGGCAAAGCAGGTCCTGAAAACAGGGAATCTTGTTTTTTTCCAGATAAAAAGAAGAAGGGTAGCTTCCACGGCCCAGCAGCTGGTGATAAGATGGGTGCGGAACTGCAACGCAAAAGCTACAGTCAGCAGGCTTACGGCAATGCCGGCAAATGCTGAAAAAGCAATTCCTGTGTTTTTACGGGAAAATTCACGGTATACAAAAACAGCATTCATCAACGCAAAGCCTGCCGGAAAAATAACCGCCGGACTGTACTGCAGTTCTTTAAAAATAAATACGGTTCCGGTAACCGTTGTGAAATTAACGAGGACCATCAGGAGGATGGAAGAGGAAGACAGCCTGCCTTCCCTGAAATAGTCCTGCAGGGCAAAACAATAGAAAAGGATATAGCTGATCAGAAAAAACGGGATGGATTTCAGATCAGCACTTTCCATCGTCCAGAAAAACAGGTAGACCGTGGTCAGGACAAAGGCCAGCCATCCTGTAGCTTTTCTTTTTTTTAAGTAAGATACCACCAGCATGCCGGCATTCAGGATCATGATATAGGTAAAGAGAAATAGGAAGTTGCTTTCACCGGTACTGATCATCAGCGGGGCTGCAAAACCACCGGTCAGGGAGACATTCATCAGGGTTTCGCTGTCGTAATAATAGGAGAGCAGCAGGCAGATGAGGGTTACCAGGCACATTATGGCAAATGCGGTATTCTGTGAAAACAGGTGATATTCCCTGAAAGCGAGGGTGGCCGTAAAATAGAGAACGGAAATTCCGCCACCGGTGATGATCTCTGCAAACACCCTGTAATTTTTACGCAGAAAGTGGCTGGTAACGATAAGGACGGCACCGGTGAGAAAGCCGATGCCGGCGCGGTAGGTCTCGCCGATCCAGTTCCGGTCGACGGCATATTTTACAAAATACCCGATGCCCAGCACCAGGGTGAAAATTCCGATGAGGGTCAGGGCATTCTGTTTCAGGAAATCGAAAACCGGGCTGTTCCGGTCCGCTTTTCCTGCAGGTGTTTCCAACGGATAAGTGCCAGGGACGGCCTCCGGTTTCCGGATGTCCTCCAGATTGGGCTGTATTAAGGGATCATGTACTGTTTCAGTATCCGGATGTCCGTCAATTTTTTTCCTGAGGTCAGAGAGCTCCCGTTCCAGCCTCCTGACCTTACGGGTAAGCTCGCTCACCATTATGATGATGACGATAAAGGCAACAAAGATCAGGGAATAGATCATATTTTATTTTTTGGTCGTTCAAATATACTGAAATGCAAGGCACCGGTAAAGGGATACTGAAAAGGATGCTGAAGGGAAGATGATATTTTTTTGAATCAATTAATCAGGAATGTTGCTCCTGGATGAGCTACCATGATGAAAGCCGTTAGCATGTGTACATTTCCGGGAGTCCGCCGCAAAAAAAAGAATCCGTCATCTCATGTATGACGGATTCATCTGAAGGTAGATCATTAACTATATAAAAATGTTTTTTAATTAGAGACTTTGTAAATATAAAAAGAACTTGTACTGGTTCCCAGTATATTAACATCAAGCAGTGAAGATCCGGTCAGTCCGAAAGAAATTTTATCACCTGCCTGCAGAGGATAAAGGGAATTGACACTCGATTCAGAAATCGTTAAGCTCAGGAGTCCAAGGTTGGCTCCGCTGAAAGACCGGCTGTCAATAAGTGTGGATACTGCATTTCTGGTCCGGACAATTCCAACTCCGGGCGCATTGGTCAGGAGTGCCGCCTGAATTCCTGTTCCGTAACGGAATTGAAATCCAATGGCATATACCCCGGTAGACGGCACCGTATAGGTATTGTCGGTATCCGAAAAGACTGCGGTAGAACCTACCGTCCTTTCGGCGTTGACGAAATTGACGGATCTGAAACCTGTCGGAAAAATCGTTGCAGAAACCAAAGTAACTCCTGCTGCTTTCCGGGCTGAATAAACGGAAGCTGCTACACCGGTAGTACTGCCTGAAGTGGCCAGGTCTGCAATAAGCTGGGGGTTTAATCGGGAAACTTCAAAATCTCCGCCGGTGTTCTGGTTAATGGCCAGGACCTGGTATCCGGTAGTAGAAGGTGCGGTAGGAGCCTGCCTGATCTTTAAGTTTCCATTCACGTCGAGGGTGGCTTGAGGAGTGGTTGTATTGATCCCAACTCCGGCACTTTGCGAGTATGCCGGCATAACCATCAAAGCCAAGAGTGCGATACAAATCTTAGTTTTCATGTGATGAATTTAATTAAGTTATGGTATATCTCAGTAGTTTCATCACAAGTATAACAATTATCATGCAAAAGTGAATATTTAATACCTAAAAATATACCATATTTTTTATTGATTTTGTATTATAAAGTGAATTATTATGAATAGAATACATCTATTTAAGTTAAATTACAACGTAGTCAATATTAAAGTGCAAATATCACAAATTATGGATTAAGTATTTGTTTTTCAGTGTATTACTAATTTTAAAATAATGGTAAAAAATTTGACTTAATTCAGTTCTTAGGAATAATTTCCGACCTGGAAAAATTGCGTTTCGTAGCAATAAAAAAAATACCGTCCGCTGATTATTAGGGTGATGCAGATTTATGTTCATTGTATAATCTGTATAGCCCGGCAATCAGCGGACGTCTTTTTAAGAGAGAAAATAAAGCTTTCGGGATGATGCAAAAGCTGCTCTGTAAGCCCGTTTTATCTTTCCGTGACTAACTCTCAAGAATAAATTCATTGTAATTTCCCAGAAAGGTAACCTTTGCATCCAGTGCATCCAGCTCTTCCAGGGCATGGTGGTGAAGCGGCGAATTCCAGTCCCCGGTCACCGTGATGAAGAAGAAATAATTGCCCAGCCCCGTCTTCAGGGTCCTCGATTCTATTTTGCTGAGGTTCATCTTCCGCCAGGCAAAAACGGAAAGTACCTGGTGAAGGCCGCCGGCATGATCTTCCGGCAGCGTGATCAGCAGGCCGGATTTCCTGCCGGACACCGGAAGGACGGAAGTATGGCAGGATGCCGGTGTTTTTGAAATGATGATGAACTTTGTGTGGTTCTGTTCAATATCCTGAATGTTCCGGTGGAGGGCTTTGAGGCCGTACAGATCCGCCGCAAACTGATTGGCTACGGCAGCCAGGTTACGGCCGGGGTGTTCGGAGACATATTTTGCCGCTGCGGCAGTAGAAGAGAATTCCTGCTTTTCTGCCGCTTTAAAATGGCGATCCAGAAAATGGAAGCTTTGGGCAAGGGCCTGCGGATGGGAATAAATTTTTTCAATGGTGTCCGGATGGCAGTCCGGATGTACCAGCAGGTGATGGGCGATGGGCATTACCGCTTCCGCTTCAATGCGGATTTCCGGCGTACCGTACAGGTAGTCCAGCGTCATTGAAACGGTTCCTTCAATAGAGTTTTCCAGCGGAACCACCGCCTTTTCCGCAGTTCCGTTTTCCAGGGCCAGGAAGCAGCCCGGAATGGTAGGCTGGGGCAATAGTTCCCCGTCAGGGAAAAGCTGGCGTGCGGCGAGGTGCGTAAAGCTGGCGTGCGGGCCCAGAAAAGCAATCTTCATATAATCCTTTTTGTTTTTTAAGTACGGGTGAGGCTTATTTCTCTTCTTTCCAGTTCTCCCGGATAAGGGCCATCAGGTACTCGGGGCACGGTACCACTTTACGGGTACGGGCATCGAGAAAGAACAGGGTAGTGGAGGCTTCCGTTATTTTGATATTTTCTTCATTGAAAATTTCATATTCAAACTCAATCCTTACCCCCGGAATTTTTTTTACAAAGGTATGGATTTCCAGTTTTTCGTCATAAAAAGCAGGGCGCAGGTATTTGATTTTATACTCCGAAACCGGCAGCCAAATTCCTTGATTTTCAATCTCGTTATACGACATTCCGATGCTCCGGAAAAGTTCTACCCGCCCGATTTCCAGGTACTCTGCATAATTGCCGTAGTAGACGTATTTCATGGGGTCTGTCTCTCCGTAACGTACTCGTAATGAGTGTGTTGTGTGTATCATATTTTCGGTCTAAAAATTCATACAAATATATTTTTAAATAATCAATAAGCGCAATATTTTTTTTTAAAATAAAAATTATGGACCTTTGTCATCCTTCTAAAAAGAGTACTAACAAAAGAATCAATCGGGGCATACTTATGGACGAAAATTTAATGATGATATGGCAGAGGTGCCTTCAGTTTATGCGCGATAATCTGAACGCAGCTGAAGACAATTCTGACCTTAAAAAGCTTGAGAAATCTTTCGACTTACTGTTCGATAAGGTGCAGCCTGTTTCATTGGTTGACAATAACCTTACCCTGATGGTACCGAGTGATTTCTATAAGGAATATATCGAAGACAATTACCTTTCGCTTCTTTCCGCAGCCCTGAAAAAGAACATCGGGAAAGGCGTAAAGTTATGGTATTCCGTAATGGAAAACAAGCCGAATGGCCTGGAAAAGCCCGTTACCATGAATATGAAAGGGAAAACCGTGCCTACTCCGAAAGTACAGGAGACCATGCCGCAGGGTTTTTCTTCCAATATCGTCAATCCTTTCGTGGTTCCCGGAATCAAAAAAGTAAACATTGATTCTAACCTGAAATCCGATTTCTCCTTCGAAAACTATGTGGAAGGGGAAAGCAATAAATTTGCGGCCACCGTAGCAAGATCCATTGCCAAAAGACCGGGTGCCACCGCTTTCAACCCGTTATTCCTGTACGGAGGATACGGAGTAGGAAAGACCCACCTCGGGCAGGCGGTAGGACTGGAAGTGAAGAGCCAGTTCCCGGATAAAGTGGTCCTGTACCTCTCTTCCGAGAAATTCATCCAGCAGTTCATCTCGGCTGCCAAAGCACACAAGCAGACGGAATTTGCCAATTTCTACCAGATGGTGGATGTACTGATCATCGATGATATCCAGTTCCTTTCCGGAAAATCGGCGACCCAGGACAGCTTCTTCCATATCTTCGATTACCTGCACCAGAACGGAAAACAGATCATCCTGACCTCCGATAAGGCACCGGCTGATATCATGGATATCCAGGAGAGAATCGTATCCCGTTTCAAATGGGGGCTTTCCGCAGAGATCAAATCCCCGGATTACAATACCCGTAAGCAGATCATTGAGAACAAACTGAGCCGCGACGGAATCGTACTAACCGACGATATGCTGGATTTCCTGGCTGCAGAAACCAAGACCAACGTAAGGGAACTGATCGGGGTCATCAACTCAGTTATCGCCTATTCCACCGTATACAAATCAGACCTGAGCCTTGAACTCTTAAAGGATACCATCAGCAAGATTGCCGCCAATCAGAAGAAGATCATCAACATTCCTTACATCCAGGAAGTGGTATGCGAATATTTCGGGATCAAGAAAGAGCAGCTGCTCTCGAAGACCAGAAAAAGGGAAATCGCGCTTCCGAGACAGCTGGCCATGTATTTCTCCAAGGAGCTTACCAATGCCACCTTCACCAAAATCGGTGAGGAAATGGGCGGGAAAGACCACTCCACGGTAATGTACGCCTGCGATACCATCAAAGACGTATCCAAGATCGACAAGGAAGTGAAGAAATATGTAAAGGACCTTTCTGAAAGGATCAAACAATAAGAAATAAACAGATTTTAATCATAAAGTAAAAATGGAGGATAGGAATATTCTTCATTTTTTGTTTAGCTTTGTTCATCATAAAAAAAGAAAATACCGATGAAAATACTGATGGTCTGCCTCGGCAACATCTGCCGCAGCCCGCTGGCAGAAGGACTCCTGAAATCCAAAGTTCCGGGAGAGGTCCTGGTGGATTCCGCCGGAACCATTTCCCAGCATGAAGGGAAACATCCCGATCCGAGAGCCCTGAAAACGGCTGAACGGCACCGGCTGGATATTTCAGCCCAACGCTCCAGACCCATTACTCCAGAAGATCTCGAAACCTTCGACCGGATCTACTGCATGGACCTCGATGTGATGGAAGACGTGATCTCGAAAGCACGGAATGAAGAACAGCGGCAGAAAGTCCTGCTCTTTATGTCGGTGCTCGGCGACCATGAGAATGCCGAAGTCCCGGATCCGTACTGGGGCGACATGGACGAATTTGAAAACGTTTACCGGATCCTCGACAAAGGCTGCGAAAAAATTGCTGCCGAGCTTACAAGCTTCCAAAGCTCATAACCTCTCAGTCTGCATTCATTACTTATCAATAATCATTCATCACTCATCACTCATCACTCATTACTCATTACTCATCACTTACACCTCTACTCCCATGCTTTTCCTCTTACCCGCCTACCTCTCCGAAAACACTTCCCTCAGCCACTTTTCACCGGTCATTACCGAATACATCATGAAGACCGATTATTTCTTCGTGGAAAATGAAAAAACCGCCCGGAAAGTCGTGAAATTCTTTGCACCGGAAAAGAAACAGTCGGATCTGAAGCTCTTCCTGCTGGACAAATACACCGAAAATGCAGACATTAAAGAAGCCCAGGAACTGATGATGAAAGGGCAGGATTTCGGTCTGCTTTCCGAAGCCGGCCTTCCCTGCATCGCCGATCCGGGAAACCTGATGGTAAAATGGTGCCATGAAAAAAACATCCGTGTCATCCCGATCTCCGGACCGTCTTCCATTATCCTGGCCCTGATTTCCAGCGGCTTCAACGGCCAGGAATTTACCTTCAACGGCTACCTGCCCATTGATAAAAGCGAAAAGAAAAAGCAAATCCAGCACCTGGAAAATAGGGTACAGAAAACAGGCTACTCCCAGATTTTCATGGAAACCCCGTACCGCAACAATGCCCTCTTTGAAGACCTGACCAAATTCCTGTCGCCCAACACCAAACTCTGCATTGCAGCCAACATCAACGATCCCGAACACGAATTCATCAAGACCAGGACCATCAAAGACTGGCAGAAGAACAAACCGGAACTGCATAAAATCCCGGCGGTATTTGTTCTGGGGAAATAACTGATGAAGTATGCAAGCAGTTGTTGGAAAACGCAATGGCGCGAAGGGTTTTGCCTGCTTTGTGGGGTACAAGGCGCAAAGATTTTATCGAAGATAAAATGGAATGCTGCATAGGGTCCCGCGATACTGAAGCCTGTAAAACAGTCTAATCAGCGGCATTAAAATTTGGCTTTGCCAAATTCCTTGCGCCTTATACTCCAGCATTTTCTGGTATTCCTTGCGACTTTGCGCTTTCCAATACTGATCAAAAGCCTGAAGCAAAATACTTAACGGAAACTCCCCTCCGATCTTGGAGGGGTGTCGAAAATTCATAGAATTTTTGACGGGGTGGTTTTAAAAAGATGATTGAGCGGCACTAGTCCGTATACTTATAATATGGATACGGATACGAGCGTGACGCCCGCACCAGCATTAGAGACGCTGGTACCAAGTAGAGCTGATATTGGAAA
>NZ_CAJYMO010000035.1 GCF_913776365.1 uncultured Chryseobacterium sp.
GGGCGACCCGCGGTGCCAGAAATCCGCGCCCAACCGGAGACATGTCCAGAACAGCGCTGGGATCCGGCGAAGCAGTGTTAATACCCACCTGGGAAAACAGCCAGCCGGAACCCAGCAGCAGCAATCCTAAAGGTAAAAGAATCGTTTTCTTTGTCATAGTATATCATTTTATCTTATAAAAACTTAGAAATACCGGTTAAATAAAGGAATACCAATCAATTAACTAATGAATCAGATAACGAAAAAACAGGATTACCGCCGCTTCAATGCGGAAACCTGCTTTGTCGAAACAGCGGGTGCAATCATCAGCTTTTCATCCTTTTATCCGCTCTTTTACAGGTTCTTACCGGCCGTTTTCACAGGCAGGAATGAATCAATCTGTTTCTGTCACTTTTTCATACAGGATTCCCGGCCGTTCCGGCCTGTTCATCCCTTCTTCAGAGATCCTGTCATCTGATGGCCGTTATGATCTGTTTCCTGAATATAAACCCGCTGTACCGCCAAAAATAAGAAAAAATTCTACTTACAACAGGTTTCCAATGAAATTCTTTCGCAAATCGTACACCTATGGTTCATTTTTTACTTTTGCTGTTCAGCCGTCGCCATCCGGAATTATATACGGAAAATGTGACGGGACAGATGTGGGAAGCTTTAAAATCAGGTTACATTTTAAACGGGTCGGCAGTCTGTTTAAGATCCTGCCTTCGTATCCTCCCATATGACCTGTATAGCTGCCCTGCACCAAGGCTATCAGATCCAATAAAAAAGAACGGGTTTTACCCGTTCTTAATGATGTTACGGCCCTGCAGTAAACTAAGTTCGATATAAAAGTCAATAGGATTGATATCAGCCTATGTATTATGGGATGCCTGATGATCCGGCACAGCTGAATGCGGATAGATTTTGGGCTAAAGCCGAAGGTACACCACTATCATGACGTCGGGCTAAAGCCGACGCTATTGATGGATGCAACTTATTCATTGTGAACTCAGATTGATGACCGGATGGATTAACAGGAATAAAGCCGGAAGTTCCTTTTGCCGCAGTAACGGTCAGCAGTCTTGTGTGGGAAATGATCATATTCTTTTCTTCGAAGACTAATGCTTTTTAGAAAGGCGTAACCGATTTTCTGTCCTGTATTTCACATAAAGCATTTAGAACCAGTTTAATAGTATCGGATTCACGTTAGTACGCTATGGGCCTTCGTTAAAAGCAGATGAACCGTAATCAGGAATCAGGCGGCTACCGGCCGCCTGACATCATCGTGTCACTTCACATCCTGTTGCTCTGTTCTTCGAGATTCCGGAATTCCAGGTGAATCTTGACCAGCTCCGCCACATTGTCTACTTTCATCTTCGCGAAGATCCTTTTCTTATAGGTGGTCACCGTACCGGGTTTCAGCGACAGGAGATTGGTGATTTCAAGATTGCCCTTCCCTTCCACCAGGTACATGAAGACTTCGTATTCCCGTGCCGAAAGGATCTGCTGGGGACCGATCCTTTCAAAAAGCGAACGCGGGCTTCCGGCCTGCTCTTCCGGAAATGAGGAACCCTTGGAGTACAGCAATTGTACGGCATCCATGATCTGATCATAGCTGCACTGCTTGCTGAGGAATCCGTCTGCCCCTTCGCTGATCAGCTGGCGTACGGTCTCTCCTGTAAATCCTGAAAACAGGAGGATCTTCATGCCGGGATTCAGCAGTTTCATATGTTTAATAACCGATCGCTGTACGCCCCGCATCTGGATATCCATAATCATCAGGTCGATGGCTTTTTCGGAAATAATTTTTTCGGCTTCAAAATAGTTTTCGGCGAAATCTATTTCCACATCGCGGTAATTTTCCTCGAATGCTACAGCGACCCCTAATCGTACAATGGAATGGTCGTCGGCAATTAAAATTTTTCTGAACATAGGTTTTTTATTTTGATGGTTACCAGGGTGCCCTGAAACCGGTTAGTATCGAATTTTATGTTAGCGTTTATTTTCTTGATAAGGCGGATGACCAGGTGGAGGCCCAGCCCGAAATGCCGGAACACCATGTCTTTCCCGTCGTCCGATTCGTACAGGGCGTTGTAATACTCCAGCTGTTCCGCCTGCATGCCCGTACCCGTATCGGAAAGCCTGATGGTTACGGTATCTCCTTCTGCCTGTGCATCGAATATGATCATCCCTTCCATCGTATATTTTACGGCATTATCCAGCAGGTTCTGGAGAATGATGCCGATAATGGATTCGCTGATCACCATATGGAGATCCGGCGGTATATTATTGATGATCCGGATATGGTTATAACTCGCCAGGTCTGCAAAAAGGCGGATCCTGCTGTCGGTAAGCTCCCGCAAGGCGTATTCTTTTTCTGCGCAGATCCTGCTGCTGTTAAATACTTCCCGGTATTCCCGCAGGTGGAGCGTAAGGTTGTACAGCTCTTCCGTAGAACGGTGCATGCTGTCGAAGTATTTTCTGTGGAGGTCCGGGTTTTTGGTTTTTGCCATCACCTGCGAGAGATTGGACAGGTGCCTGATCGGCGTGGTAATATCATGGGTAATGGCCTGGAAAAGGTCTTCCTGGTAGCCTGTTTCTTTTTCGAGTTCTATTTCGGTCTGTTCCAACTTGTGCATTACAGATTCTATCAAATCTTCCTGATGGTTGAACTTCCTCAGGATTTTCCAACTGGTTACGATCAAGGCAATGATCACGATGAAGCCCAGCAGCATCCTGAACCAGGCCGTCTCGTAAAAATAGGGCTGTATGTAAAACGGGATTTCCTTATAGGTGAACTGCCCGCTGCCGGTAAGGACGCGGACGTTCAGGACATGAGCGCCGGAAGGGATTTTCTCCAGGACGAAGGTGCGGTCTTCTTCCAGCGGCGTCCAGTTCTTCTCCTGGCGGCTGTCCATCTGCCCCTCTATTATCAGGTTGTCTTCGTTACCGTAGAATGGGATATCAACAAAGAGTTCCGCACGGTAGAAATCCCGGGCAAGGGACAACTTACCGGTAAAGGTGCGGACCATTTTCCCGGTCTTTATCCTTTCCACGAAAATGTCACCGGCAGACGGCAGCGGGCTGGGAACCTGCTCGGGCCGGAAAAACACCGGGCCCTCCATAGAAGGATAGACGAAATGGCCGTCGCCCAGCAGCATGGCTCCCGGCCTTCCGCCCCCGTTGAACTCATTGGTATGCAGCCCGTCCCGGGTGGAATAGCGGTAGTAAAAGACTTCCCTGGCCGGATTTCGGGCATAGGCATACAGGTTACCTTTATGGGTCTTATAGAGGCCGTTGTTGGTGGAGATCCATAAAAAGCCCTTTCCATCTTCAAGGATATCATGGGATGAAGCCAGGTTGCGGTTTTTATCAACGGGCATCCGGATCAGTTTCAGGCCGTCCATCAGGAAGAAACCGTCTGCATGGCTGATGGCCCAGAAGCTGCCGTCGCGGGTCCTGGATATGTTTTTAATGCCGGTACTGCCGATCTTTCTCAGGCTTCCGTTCTTATCCAGCAGGTACAGGCCATCCTGGCAGCCTACCAGCAGTTCATTTTCCCTGTATCTCCGGACGCAGTTGGCACTGCCGGCAAGCGGATAGGTCCTTTTCACTGCTGAAAAGCTGCCGTCTTTGAATTCGATCAGCAGGTCTGTGCTGTTTTTACGGGTACTGATGAAATACCGGTTTCCGGAGCGGAAGATGTATCGGACATTAAAATCAAAAGACCGCTTGCGGAAGGGTTTGAAAGAAGGGTGCCGGTAAAAGGTCATCGTGCTGTCTTTGAAACAGATCAGGTTCCGGTGTTCATCGTACAGCATGCTGTTGGGGTTATTGGGCTTCTTGAAATCCAGGTCTTTTACCAGGCGGAACGAATCGAAAACCAGGCCTTCGGGGGTGACTGCTTCCGTGCAGCTGTACGGCAGCAGCGCGTAGACAAGGGGCAGGCGGTTCTGTTCGGTACTCTTCACGCAGGAAAAGTTCAGCAGCTTCAGTACCTGCAGTCCCTTCGTCAGGCTTCCCAGGTACAGGAATTTGTATTGCGCATCATAATACATGGAATAAAACTGGTGGTTGCCGAAGCCGGGATAGCGGAGGAGCTTTTCTCCGGACAGCAGGCTGCCGTCATAGCTTACCCGGTAAATTCCGTCGGTACGGATTAGGAATACCTGGCCGCTTACCTGTTCCCAATAGATCCGGCTCCCGGGTTCCGAAAACAGGGCACATGCCGTCCTACGGGCTTTACCGCCGTTAAGGGCGGTGATCTGCCGGCTGCGGGCATCGCGGATAAATAAGGTTTCACCGAATGTAAAGACTTCGCTCATATACTCCGGATCAAAGTGCGTGGCAGCCGCCTGAGCCGGTTTTCCTTCGGAAAGGTAGCTTATTCTGCCTTTGGAGAACAAATACGTACCTGTGCGCAGGGAGACCATGTAAAAACCGTCGGAGGTTTTTTTCCCCAGATTGGTTTTGCGGTAAAAGCTGTAAAGCTGCCCGGCGATCATCTTCCCGTTATCAACCGGGTGCCGCACAAGCTTTGCCGGAGAGCGGCCCCGGATCAGCACGGCATCCTGGCTGTATTCATTGAAGATGACGAGGCTGTCCTTCTCCCGGCTCCCGGAAAACGTCATGAAATGGGAATTGCCGGTATTCAGCTCGCGGTAGGTGAGGAAATTCCGGCCGTCGTAGCGTACAACCCCCTGCTCCGTTGCAAGCCAGAGGTAGCCGTAGCGGTCTTTTACGATATCCTTGATGCTGTTCTGCGGAAGGCCGTTGTCTGTGGTATACCATTCTGATACATACTGCTGGCCATTCAGCCTACCACAAAAAACAGCAAAAAGTAGAGTTATTATCCCAAAAATACCATTTAATAAAGTAGACTTATAATTCTCTGAGATCATGGTTTCAAAAATTATTAATGCTATAAAAGTATAATTAAAATGCAAGATAACATGCATCGTATTAAACTTTTTACAAAAAAGACTCAAAAATGATACATTTTTTAAGACCTTAAAACGGATCGATAAGAATATCTTTACAGACGAAAACAGTGTTGTTAAATACACCTGAAATAATACACGGAATAATTCCACTTATGTTAGATGTACGCCATAATAAATACCCTTTTTACAGGTCTTTCCTCAGGAAAGTGCTGATGGGCCTGATGCTTTTACCGGGCATTCTCGGCGCACAGGAAATTTACGATCCTGGCAACAGTTTATATGTTAAGCCCGGTACGGAAATCCACATGGAAACTTCTTCCCGGGAGACCTCTTTACCGGCAAAAAAACCGGCATCGGCGTTCCGGAAACAGCGGAAAATGGCTGATATGGGCTACGGAAAAAGACGGAAGCCCGCCGAAAAACGGCAGCAAAAGATGGCAGCTCCTGAAAAAGAAGCACAGGAACCGGCTTTTGTATATACCGGCAAAGAAACCTCGCATTTTACCTCCGGGCGGCAGGAAACCCATATCGGGATCCTCGCACCCGTACAGTATACCTCAAAAGCTGCCGCAGCTGCCCTGATGCCTCACAGCATCGCCCGCATCCTCTCGGCGGAAGATTTTACGCAACACAAATATCTATATAAGGAATCCCATAGGCATGAAGGGATCTCCTACCCTAACTCCTGCCGGCCGCCGCCTTATGCCTGATATTCCTGTCAGGTTCATCTTAGTGGTTTTTGTTCAACGGCGGCCGCAACGGGAGACTGGCTGGCTTCGAGAGCCTCAGCCACCAGACAACGGATCAGTACCGGACTGAAATGAAGCTTAACGCATGGCTATAAATCTTCGATTTTTATCTTATGTGATCTGAAATATGCGCTAAGCCGGACACTTAAAACTTATGTGACTCATGTGTCAAAAAGCTTTTGTGACTTTTGTGGTTTAGAAACCATGACTCCGGCTACGCTCAGCCACCATCAGGAGCATCACTCTACGGAATAAGGTAAGCAGCTCTGCATCATCAGCCACGCCGTCAAAAATTCAGGGAATTTTTGCTACTCCTCCGGTGGAGGGGAATTTCCGTTAAGCGTATCGGATGGCTGCTGCTGATGGCTTTTGGAATTCCGCAAAGACGCGAAAGAATACCGGAAAGACCGTGGTATAAGGCGCAAGGAATTTGACAAAGTCAAATTTGTATGCCTTTTTAAAGGAGAAACGTAATCCGGATGAATAGATGATGTAAAGCCCGGAGACGTACAGATCATTCAGAATTGAATGCTACTAAAATCTGCGTAATTTGCTTAATCTGCGGGCGTATATTCATTCCCTACTGCTGAATCATGCCACCGGATGTACAATGCATTTTCCGTTATGGTCATCTGCGTTCCAAAATTTTATCTCCGATAAAATCTTTGCGCCTTTTCCCATACAGCATTCAGAAATTCTTTGCGCCTTAGCGTTTTTCCAACAATGAGCATTCACCTAAACGCAGATCTGATTCAACAGGACAAAATTTGAAGAACAACCATAGCCAAATTGACCATTCACCATTCACAAAAAAAGCCCTGCAGGGTGCAGGCAACCCAAAACAAGTTCAATTAACAGACAATAAAAAAATTCAAAACATGAAAAAACAACTCCTTACGATTCTGGCGGTTTCTTTCAGCGGGATCGCTTTCGCACAGGTCGGTATCAACAACACCACACCGGCTTCTACCCTGGATATTACCGCCAAAGCCGCTACCGGGGCCACCACCACGCCGGAAGGGCTCCTGATCCCGCGCGTAGACCGGCAGAGAGCCGGAAGCATGACTTCCGTGCCGACTTCTACCATGATCTACGTCAATGACATCAGCACCGGATCTGCTTCCGGAACGGCCGTGAACATCGATGCCGTAGGATTCTATTATTATAACGGGGTGGCCTGGACCAAAATGGGTGCCGGATCCGCCGCGGCCGTTACCGCCAACAACGGGCTTACCCTGGCCTCAGGAAACATCCAGCTGGGCGGCGCTTTAACGCAGCCTACCTTAATTAGCGGGCTGACCGCTACCAACACCCTGGCCTTTACCGGAACCGGCAACAATGCTTTCTCCGTAGACGGGAACACGTTCTCCGTGGATGCCACCAACCACAGCATCGGGATCGGGACCAGTGCGCCGAACGGGAGATTTGAAATCGTGGGAACCGGTGGTGCCGATGATGATTTTTATCTGACGTCCAATGGTACCACCAGCAGCAGCTTTGCCGCTTCCCTTTTCCTGAGACGCTCCGCAGGGACACCGGCCGCTCCGGCCATCGTACGGAACGGCGATACCGTAGGGGAAATGAATTTCGATGCCTACAACGGGTCTTCTTACCTGCATGTCGCCAAGATCTCCTCCGTGATCAACGGTACCCCTTCTGCCGGTTCCGTTCCTACCGACCTGTTTTTATCAACCGGAACCCTGACGCCGGTGGAAAGGCTGAGGATCAACTCCGCAGGAAACGTAGGGATCGCCAACAACGCCCCGGCTGCTACCTTAGACGTGGCTGCCAAAGCCGCTACCGGGACTACTACCGGTGTAGATGGGGTCCTGATCCCACGCGTAACCCGCGAGCGTGCTGCCAGCATGACCTCCGTACCGGTGTCTACCCTGGTCTACATCAGTGAAGTGGCAACGGGTGCACAATCCGGTGCTACCGCCAATGTGGATGCTGCAGGATTCTATTACAGCGACGGCTCCGTATGGCAGAAGCTGGGCGGTTCCTCTGCCGCACCGGTGTACCAGAACATCCGCGGGAATGTAAATACCCTGCCTACTTCCACTACATCCTATACCGTACAGCCTTCTGATTATACGATTGTAACAACCGCATCAACCGCCGTTACCATTACCTTCCCTACTGCCGGCTTTACCGCTGCGGATGCAGGGAAAACAGTATACGTATACAATGATAACTCAGCAGCCGTAGGAAACAGCTTCAGCGGAATCGCCAATGGAGTACTCACCAATAATCAGTACCGGGGTATCGGACCTTTCATGTGGACCGGGAGCAAATGGATTATTGTAAGTAAATAAAAACAGCGCAGGTTTTATCTGAAACCATCATTTTTTCATCATTTGTGTTTTTTGAGCAGCCGGCAGGCAGGCGTTTCCTGCCGCTGCTCTTTTATCAGCCGTCCATGCTTCATTTTCAGGTACCGGATCATGATAAAAGACAGATACGTAACCCATGTATAAAGTCTAAGTGTTAAAGAGTGTATAACCGGATAACAGAATACCGATATACTTACCAAAAAGATCAATACGAAACGAAAGGCCTATCAGATACATTGTATAACAGGACATTTTACATTATACATTGTACAATGAGAAAACAATATATTTTACAGGGTACACTCATACTTTTTACATTATACATCAATACATTATACATTTTACAAGAAAATTAAATCTACAGCAATGAAAAAAAACATACTTACGGTCGCCGCCCTCATGGCTTTTGCCGGGATGCAGGCGCAGATCCAGATCAACAACGGTACCAACAATACCATCACCAATTCCAACGTCATCCTCGACGGAAGTACCTCCTTCTCCACCGAGGCCGGCGCCGGACCCAACGTAGGGAAAGGCATCATCATCCCTTCCGTGAACCTCGTCAACTTTGAGTTCGACCTTACCCTGGCCGACGGCAGCACCTTCCCTACCTATTTCGACGGGATGATCGTCTACAACAACGCCACCGGGAACACCCTCACCACCGGGAACCGTCCTTCCTCCTCCCTGGCCGTGACCCCGGGCTATTATTATTTCTCCAACCCCAACGGCGCCAGCAACGGCAACATCACCGGCGGACAGTGGAAAGCCATGGGCGGAACCGCCTCAGGAGGTGATAACCTTGGAGACCATGTGGCCACCAAAGACCTAGCTATGAACACCCACGCCATCCGCCTCAAGGATGCCGGTGACACCAACAACGAGCTGGTTTACAACTCCACCGTAGACGGCCCGAGGCTCTTCGGCGGCGGCGGCGGGTATCTAGGGACTTCCAATGGGACGAATGCGCTGACTTGGGATAGTAATGGAGATGTTACAAGTGCAGGAACAATACACACAGGAAATGGAAAATGGCTTTTTGTAGAAGGAAGTAATTCGGGAATCTATTGGCCGCAATTTTCCGGAGGATGGTTGATGAATGATACTTCATGG
The DNA here is from genome assembly GCF_913776365.1 of uncultured Chryseobacterium sp. Classification (GTDB taxonomy): domain Bacteria; phylum Bacteroidota; class Bacteroidia; order Flavobacteriales; family Weeksellaceae; genus Chryseobacterium. The sequence continues at coordinate 9,118 of NZ_CAJYMO010000035.1, forward strand.
TTAAGGGTAGTAAATGATAAAGGGATCTATACCGGAGGTAAAATTCAATCCGGAGCGGATATCGCAGCAGGAAATAACATAACTTCTGTCGGAAGCATTTCCGCTGGAACAACTTTATCTTCTACAGGAGATATTACTTCCAGTACTGGAAATATTTATGCAGGAAATAATAAATGGTTTTATGTTCCCGGCTCTAATTCTGGTATTTACTGGCCTGATCAGTCTGGAGGATGGATGATGAATGATACATCGTGGATGAGAGTTGTTAATGACAAGGGCATTTATACCGGAGGCGACATAGAAATTGGTGGTAATGTAACTTCCGGTTCAAGCAAATGGTTTAATGTCCGAGGTACAGGAACAGGGATCTACTGGCCTGATCATTCTGGAGGATGGATGATGAATGATAATAATTGGATGAAAGTTGTAAATGATAAGGGTATTTATACTGGCGGGAAAATTCAATCCGGATCAGATATAGCTGCTGGAAATAATGTAACTTCTGTCGGAAGTATTTCAGCAGGAACAACTTTATCTGCTACAGGAGATATTACATCCAGTGGCGGAAATATTTATGCAGGAAATGGAAAATGGTTTTATGTACCTGGATCCAATTCAGGTATTTATTGGCCTAACTATTCAGGTGGATGGAGAATGGATGATACTACATGGATGAAAGTTGTTAATGACAAAGGCATATATACTGGGGGGAACTTACAAATCGGAGGAACCGGATATTTTGGTGGTACAGTAACTACTCCTCGCGTTCAGGGCCCATCCGACCGCCGCTTTAAAAAAGACATCACCCCGATCTATAATGCTACCGAAAAGCTCAACCAGCTGAACGGCTACACCTACACCTGGAAGGACAAAAAGGAATTCCCGGGTCAGACCCTGGGAACCGGCAAAGATATGGGGGTCATCGCCCAGGAAGTGGAAAGGGTATTCCCGGATGCTGTAATGACCAACAAGGAAGGCTACAAATCCGTGAACTACAATGCCCTCATCCCGGTGCTCATTGAGTCCCTGAAGGAAGCGCATAAGGAAATAAAGGAGCTGAAAGAGGAAATGAATAGGAAGCTGAAGTAAAGTAAAGGAAACAGCAGCTTCGGGAGACTTCACCAGGAACGTCATAAACCACCCCGTCAAAAATGCGCTGCATTTTCGCCACCCCTCCGGTGGAGGGGAATGGTACCGGGGCGTTGAGGCAGGAGGAGGATGGGCTTCGGCACGGTGGCTTCGGGAGCCTCAGCCACCGGCAGAAGCTGACCGCTTAACGAATAGAAAAAATCTTTGATTTTTTAAGTTTATGTGATCTGAAATATTCACCAGGCAGGAAACTTAAAATCTTATTTGGCTTATGCGTCAAAAAGCTTTTGTGACTTTTGACTGCGTCGAACCTCCGGTTTGTGGTTTAGAAATAGTATGCAGGAAGGTAACCGTTTCTTTAACCACAAAAGAAACAAAAGATATTCATACTGCAGAGTAAAGTTAAATGTGACAGGCTGAAAAGTCCACAAAAGTTTTTAAAAACCTCGAAGAGGTTCGCGAATTCCTTCGATAATATAATAGCAATGAGACAAATCAGAGATTTTTAATCTTATGTGATCTAAAGTATTCACAAAGCAGGAAACTTAAAATCTTATGTGGCTGATGTGCCAAAAAGCTTTTGTGACTTTTGACTCCGTCGAACCTCCGGTTTGTGGTTCATATTCAGCAGCTGGCAGTTAAGATCAATCTGATGTGCCTGATGTGTTAAAGATCACGGATACCGATAACAGACGAAACGTTTGTGTTTTTTCAAGGAGTGCCGGGGCGGGATTTCATTTCCAGACCCATTCCCGTTCCCGGGCTCCGCTGAAAACCAAAGGAATCATAAGTAACAGATTTTACATGGTAAATAACCCATATACCGGCAACACCGTATACATTATACCTCAAAACATTAATACATTATACATTCATACTTTTTACATTATACATCAATACATTATACATTAATACATTATACAACAATACTTTTTACAAAAAAATTAAACCAACAGCAATGAAAAAAAACATACTTACGGTCGCCGCCCTCATGGCTTTTGCCGGGATGCAGGCGCAGATCCAGATCAACAACGGTACCAACAATACCA
>NZ_CAJYMO010000036.1 GCF_913776365.1 uncultured Chryseobacterium sp.
TCAGTTGGTTAGAGTCCCTGACTCATAATCAGGTTGTCCTTGGTTCGAGCCCAAGTGGGACCACGTTTGAAGATAGACTTTTTCTTCTAAATTTTAAAACCCCTAAATAGGGGTTTTTGTATTTTAAAATTATTATTAGATAACAATTATTGTCATTCTAATTATTAAAGCGTTCTTTTATCTTTTGAAAATTTAATCAAAATGTCATTACAATTTCCCTTACCAACTAATGATGAAGATCCAGGTGTATATGCTGATAGATTAGGAAACTATTATTCTAATTTAGTGACAACAACTCATAAAAAAAGAAATGGACAATATTTTACCCCATTAAATTTAGCAAATTTTATTGCAGATTTTAATCAGGTAAAAAAGAAAAAGGTTAAACTTTTAGATCCAGGTTGTGGAATTGGTATTTTATCTACAATTCTAATTCAAAAGTTAGTGCTTGAGCAGAATGTTAATGATATAGATCTAATAGCGTTTGAAAATGATCCTGATATATTTACATTGACAGAAGCTAATTATGAATATTTGACAAAGTGGCTTTCTAAAAAAAATATTTCTTTTTCTTATCAGTTATTAAAAAATGATTTTATACTTTATAATTCTTCGGTATTAGAAGGTCAAAAAATCTCGTCACCCGAATTTGATATTATTATTTCCAATCCTCCATACTTTAAATTATCAAAAGATGATATAAGAAAGGAAGTTGCAAAATCAGTAATTTATGGGCAATCAAATATTTATATTATTTTCATGGCCATCTCTGCAAGATTATTAAAATCTAATGGCCAATTAATATTTATTATACCTCGTAGTTTCTGTTCAGGAAGTTATTTTAGACTATTTAGAGAAGAATTTCTCAAATACGTAAACCTTAATGCTATACATATATTTGATTCTAGAGATAAAGCATTCAAAAAAGATAATGTATTACAAGAAAACATTATTTTATCAGCATCTAGAAATGAAAAATTAAGTGATTATCATGTTCTATTATCATCCTCAATAGATTTATCAGATATTTCCAAAGCTTTCTCAAAAAGTTATTTAATTTCAACTTTAATAGATTTTAATTCAGAACAAAAAATTATACATATTCCATTAACAAATAATGATAACGAAATTATTAAATTATTTAAAAGTTGGAATGGTTCTTTAAAAAAATATGGTTTTGAAGTATCTACAGGTCCAATAGTTGATTTTAGAAGTACGGATTTGATTAAATTTGTAGAAGATAATAGTACAATTCCTTTAATCTGGTTGCATAACGTCTATCAAATGCAGATTCTTTGGCCAAATTATAAAATTAAAGGAAAACCCAAAGGGCAGTATTTGATTGATAATGAGCTAACTCAAAAACGTCTTTTTAATAAAGGAAATTTAATTTTAATCCGTAGATTTAGCTCAAAAGATGATTTAAAAAGAATTGTTGCAGCGCCAATTACTAAAGATTTTTTTAATAATTTTGGAAAAATTGGAATAGAAAATCATTTAAACTATGTTTATAGTAAAACAAATACATTATCTATCTTTCAAACTTATGGCATAGCAGCAATATTAAATAGTAAAATTTTAGATTTATATTTTAGAACATTTAATGGAAATATTAATGTAAGTGCTACTGAGCTAAAAAATTTGCCACTACCTGCTCTTAAAATAATTGAGGAAATAGGTAGAGAAATAATTACAAGTATTGAAAATAGTAAACAGTATGACATTGATATAATTGTTAATAAACATTTGAATATTCCAACATTTTAATAATGGAAAATAAAAAGATTACAGAAGCACAAATTATATTAGAAGATTTAGGACTTCCAGTAGCTCAACAAAATAAGTTGTCAGCATTAACTTTGCTCGCCTTAGCAGGAATCAAACCCGAGGATAAATGGGAAAATGTTACATCGAAAAGATTAAGATTGACTAAGGATATAATGACTTTTGTAAATAATTATTATAATGCAGATTATAAGCCTAATACTAGGGAATCATTTCGTAAACAAGCCCTAAATCCTTTTATTAATTTTAATTTAGTTGTTTTAAATCCAGATGGTGAATTAAGTCCAACAAGTTCTTTAACTAACTACGCTTTATCAGATCTTGCTGCGGAAACTATAAAAGAATTTGGCTCTAAAAACTGGGATTTGGCTATAGAGAATTTTAAATTAAATCAATTTCCTCAAAATCTTGCTACTGATTTTAAATTAACAAAATTTAGTATTAAAAATTTTAAATCTATTGATGAAAATAATATTGATTTAGGTCGATTTAATGTATTTATCGGTACAAATGGTAGTGGTAAAAGCAATATTTTAGAGGCTTTTGCAATGGTAAGCGCATCAAGTAATAATGAAGGTGATTTTGAGGGATTATATGGTAGGGGAGTTAGAATTGCACGTCCAAATCTTACAATTAGCTCGTTTAATTCTGAAAATCAGAAGGAATCAATAGATTTCAAATTTGAATATATAAAAGATTCAGAATTTCATTCAAATGAAGTCAATTTAGTCCCAGAAAATCCTAATGATATTTTCACTAAATGGACTGACAAGAATGAAATTACGCGGGTAATTAAGTTATTTGAAGATTTATTTGAAAAATATAAAGATAAGGAAGAAGTTGATAAAAGTCGTAAGCTCGTCTCGGAAAATATTGAGAATTTAACATATCTTGTAAAAGGTGAAACATTGCCTGAACTGTCAGATTACGCAATATATGATTTAAATACAAAATCTTTGAGAGGTGTAATTCCGGCTGATAGTAGAAGAACCCCTTTAGGTATTAATGGAGAAGGTTTAGATTTGTTGATAGCAAATTTTAATTCATATGAGAGAACTTTGCTGACAAATTACTGTGTTGAATTATTTGATTGGTTAGTTAGTATTTCTAACGATAAAGATGAAAAGGCAAAAATGGATGGATTGAAACTTGGAAGAAGTGCTTCAACATTATTATTTGTAGATAAGTTTATGCAAAAACAAAATAATACTTTTTCTGCTGAAAATTCTAATGAAGGTATATTACATGTACTATTCTATTTAGCTTTATTTATTAGTAATAAAACTCCAAAAATATTTGCAATTGATAATATTGAAACGGCATTAAACCCTAAATTATGTAGGGTACTTATAAAATTACTTGCTAAGTTAGCTGAAGAGCGAGGAAAACAGGTTTTAATTACAACTCATAATCCTGCAATTCTTGATGGTTTAAATTTATTAGATGATGAGCAGCGATTATTTGAAGTTTATCGAGATGATAATGGAAAAACTAAAACACGTAGAATAAAATTTAAAAAGGATCTAAGTGATAAACCTTTCAGACTATCAGATATGTGGATCAAAGGGCTTTTAGGAGCTGTCCCTAAAAATTTTTAATATGAGAATTGGTATTATTTGTGAAGGGCATAGCGATCGTGCAGTGTTAGAAAATATATTAAAAGGAATCGTTGATATTGATTCAAATGATTTAATTGCTCTAAGACCTCAGTATTTATTTGATGAAACTGATTTACATATAAAAAAAGATATAGAGTTTAGTAACTGGTCACTTGTTATGATGGAGTGTAAAAGAAAAGAACTCATTGAAGATTTTCTTGAAACAGACGGTGATTTTATTGTAATTCATTTAGATACTGCTGAAGCTGATCAATATTCTGTGACTAGACCTATAAAGCAGAAGACAAATCATAATTACTGTCACCAATTAAGAAAAGAAGTAGTTTCTAAAATAGATGAATGGCTTGAAAAATCAGAAATTATAGAAAGAACTTTTCATGCTGTTACAATCGAAGAAATGGATGCATGGATATTAACTATTTACTATGATAAAAATACATGCTCTTCTGTTAGCCCGAAAGAAAAGTTGCAATACGAATTAAATAGAAAGAATATATCAAGTATAGTAGATTATGATAATTATAAGAGTCTTAGTAAGGACTTTAGCAAAAAGAAAAAGGTCCAAAAAGGTAATTTTCTAGACAAAAATTGTAGCTTAGAGCTATTCGTTGAGGAAGTAACTTCTAAAATTATTTAAAGAATATAATGGATATTTTACAAAATAATTATAAAAATATTTTTTCCTATGATATCATATTTGTAAATAAAATTGCTTAAAATATTAATAAAAGAGAAAAAAATAATTGTCCTAAAAGATATCATTTATAGTAATAATATTCTAAAAATGGTTTGTTCTTAACTCACCTAGCAAATCATAATTCACATTTTAAAGTAATACAGATTATTACTTGCATCACATGTTCGGAAAAGCAATTATCTCAAATTACTAAACTAACTCACTAACAAGCCGCTCCAACCGTTCCATCATCTCCCCCTTCTACTTTAGCATCTTTTCATACAAAGCAATCTTTTCCTTGTGAAGCTTAATTAATTTATCAATCGGATTGACATTATTTTGTTTCGGCATAAATTAAATTTATATAAAAATAACTGATGTATCGGAAATATTTGTAAGTATCCAGGACGTAATGATAAAGATATTTTATACGCTCAATCCAAAAACACATTCACCCTCTTCAGACGTTCCGCCATCATTTTCGTCCTTTCATTACCGTTGGAATCAAATATTTTCAGATTTCCATTATACATCGACGGGTTTTCGAGGTAGTTCTTTCTTGCTTCCAGAAACTGCTGTTTGGATCTGGTTTTGACGGCATCACCATATTTCAGGGGTTCTATCGCTTCATCGGATTTTTTAATATCGGTGGCGTAGATTTCGATCGTCCGGTTTTTGTTGTAGACTTCGAGAATTAGTCCGGAAAGGCCTTTGAAGCGGAAAGGTCCGTCAGGGATCATGATGTCATGGGTAAACCAGGCAAAATAGGTATCACCGGTATCGGTGGTGGTTTTTGCTAACCGGGTTTTAAATCCTTTGATGTCTTTGGTTTCGTTCAGGATTTCCCATTTCAATTGGGGTTCCTCGTAAGTAAAGATGTATTTGCCAACAGGAAGCGAAACCGACAGATTTTCTTTTGTTTTGTAAACGTTGCCTACCGATTTCGGATATTTGGGAATGACTCCCGCGCTGGTGCTGATTGTCATTTTTGAAAGACCTTTATAAAAAGCCTGTGCTTCCCGGCTGAAATAAACAGATTCTATATTGCTGCACAGAAGGGTAGACGCATACATACTGACCTTATCGCGGTTCAGGCTGTCGGAAATTATTTTGGTTTCATAATTCACTTCCATGACTGCTTTGTTCTGTGCCGGAACAATCAGCACAACACACGTAAATAATCCTGCCAGTACAATTTTCTTCATGGTTAAAGCGATAATGATCCCAATAATACGAAAATAAATGAATTCCTCATGATGGAACCCGTAATTTATAAACGCAGCGAACCAATCAGCCATTTTCTGTTTTTCTAACTACTGTAATCATTCCATCACAAAACAAATCCGGCTCAACCATCAGTTGAGCCGGATCCATATAGTTATCCTTAATTAATTAAACTTTATTAATAAGCCTATCCAATCTTTCCATCATCTCCTCCTTCTCCTTCAGCATCCTCTCATACAAAGCAATCTTTTCCTCGTGAAGTTTTAAAATTTCTATTATAGGATGAAAATTAATGGTTCCGTAGTTGAAAGAATTTGTAAAAGCGTGTTCTCCAAATGTATTGGAAATAATATTCACCGCCTGCTCCTCGTCAAAATTCTGAAAGGCTTCTACGGGGATTTTCAGGACGTTGGAAATGGCCTGCAGGAGTGGGGCTTCGATGGTGGCCTTCTGTTCGAGGAGGGAGATTTTCTTCTGGTTCCAGTCTTCGCCGAGGTCGAAGGCCAGGGCTTCCTGCTTGATGCCCAGCATTTCCCTGAAGCGTTTTACGTTTCTTCCCTGGTGTATTTTCTGTTCCATAGCGGTTATCTGATTTTATTTAAGGCTTAAAGATAAAGCGATTTCTGTTCATTCGCCTGAGGTAAAGGTAAAAATTATCCGGTAAAATACCTGAAGGCGCGGATATTTTATTCTGTAAAGGATCAGGTATTTTGCAAATGCCGGAGGTGCGTTATTGCCTGCATGCTAAAACCTCCAAAAACCGGTACCTAACTTCCCGGACTTTCCCTATCTTTGCGCCGCAGGAAACCTGAACCTTCCTGCGCCATCATAAAATCAAGCTAAGACCATGAAAAAATTTCTGCTTTTGCCTATCATTTTATTCTTCATTCTGTTTACCGGAAATGCTTCTGCCCAGAACTATGCGGAGATCGATCCTTCGTTTGCCATCGGGACCGGATTCGATAATACGGTGATGGCTGCGGTCCTGCAGCCGGATGGGAAAATCGTGGCCGGCGGCTTTTTTACCACCTACAAAGACCTGACCCGGAACCGGATTGCCCGCCTGAATGCCGACGGCAGCTATGATGCTTCCTTCAGCACCGGAACCGGATTCGATAATGTGGTCTATGCCGTCGCCCTGCAGGCGGACGGAAAAATCGTAGTGGGCGGGGACTTTACGACCTATAATGATGTACCGTGTGAAGGGATCGTCCGCCTGAATACGGACGGCAGTATCGACCCTTCTTTCGTGATCGGAACAGGATTCAGACCTCTGTCATCTACCGGGATGAGCTTTATCAACACCCTGGCCATACAGCCCGACGGGAAAATTGTGGCGGCCGGCCGTTTCAGTGTCTATAACGGAACGAGCCAGAAAGGGATCGCCCGGCTGAACCCGGACGGAAGCCCGGATGCCTCATTCAACAGCGGAGCGGGATTCAATTTCGATGTTAAGTCCATCGCCCTGCAGGCGGATGGTAAAATTGTGGCCGGCGGGACATTTTCCTCCTACGGGCCGGGAAGCCGTAAATACATTACCCGGATCAATGCCAACGGAACCCTTGACACCACTTTTAACGTTGGAACCGGATTCGGCGGCAGCCTGACCAATAACTATGTGAATGCCGTAGCCGTACAGCCGGACGGCAAGATCCTGGTCGGCGGATATTTCACCACCTATAACGGAACCACCCAGAACCGGATTGCCCGGCTGAATACCGACGGAAGTGTAGACGCTTCCTTTGCCTCAGCCTCGGGATTCGATAATTATTTTGTGAATACTTTCACCCTTCAGCCGGACGGTAAAATCCTGGTTGGCGGCGGCTTCCTGTATTACAACGGGATCAGCCGCAGATGCATGGCCCGCCTGAATGCCAACGGCATCCTGGATACCAGCTTTGATATCGGCACCGGATTCGTGGGCACCATCAGCAATGTGGAAACCATCCTGCTGCAGCCGGATGGGAAAATGGTAGTCGGAGGTTGGTTTACTTCTTATAAAACCGTTGACCAGAACCATATTACCCGCCTGAATACGGCAGGCACGCTTTCCGTTACGGACACCGATGTAAGAAAACAGGAAGGCATTGCCCTGTATCCCAATCCGGTAAAGCAGACGCTGTATTTCTCAGAGGAAGTTTCCGGTGTCAGGATCACTGATCTTTCCGGTAAAACGGTGGCCCGGCCTTCGGGTACGGTGACTTCGGTGAACGCGGCCTCTCTTGAAAAAGGCGTTTACGTGGTTACGGCCATCACCAGAACAGGAAAGGCGGTCAGCCGTAAGATCATAAAAGAATAAGAGCGGCAGCAGAAGAAAAACTTTTTTATATAAAAGTACTGCAGAACTTCCCGGATTTGGAAGCAAAAACAATCCCGGCCCGGAAGGTTATGAGAACATTCCATCAGCTGATTCCAATGTTAAAAACGATAAAGATAAAATCATAAAAAAAAGATTGTTATTTTTATTTCTTATTTTTTCACTCCACGCTTTTGCCCAGTCTGTTACCTGGATCCCTGCGCCTGCAGATTCCGGGCTGGACGGGACCGACCGGTCTATGGTTCCCATTCTCAGGAAGGACAATCTGTTTTACTGTTATACCACAAAGGTCATCAACGGTACCCAAAGGTACCAGTTAGCAAGGGTGAATCTTGACAATAATGAAGCCATGGTATTCTCTTCTCCGGTTATGGTTTCTTCCGCCTATTTTTTTGCAAGACCGCGTAACCTCATGTTTTACCAGAATCTTGTCTACTTCAATTGCGGCACTACGCTTGAAGCTTCTTACTGTGAGACCTTTTATATATTCAAAAATTACCTGTTTTACAATTACAATTCGTCGAAAACGTATGTGAAAAATTTAACGACGGGAGCCGTCAGCGAGTTTAAAATCGGAGTAGGCAATACCATCACTGTTGTTGATATGGGCGGATGGTATGAATACAACAACCAGCTTTATTTTTTAGCGAATCATAACAGGATCGAAAGGCTTACCGATCCTGCTGCAGTCACCAACTTGTATGTTGCTCCTTATACCACGATCGGAAATATCAAAACCGTAAAATATCCGCCGAACGAGTTCAATGAGCGGCCGGAGCTGGAATATTTTTATGATCCGATGGGTAAATATGTAATCCAGGTAAAAGATCCTGTCTTCAACCTGTCGTCATATGCAACCTATAATCCGTTGCTGGATACCGTTACGGAATCCACCGATGTCTCCGGGAATAAGATGCGGTATCAACATGATGCCTATGGCCGGCCGCTATGGGTAATGGGGCCCAATGACCTGCAGGCACAGGCATTCACGATCCTTTACCAATATTATGATACGCCTGTTACCCTGAGCAACGGCAATAAGATCTACCTGTTCACGGCGAAAACCACACATCTTGATCCTGATCACCCGGGTAACGATATCGAAACGGTTTCCTTTGCCGATGTAAAAGGGGAGGTGATCCAGGTGAAGAAAGATATTGAGATCGACGGACTGGAAAAAATGTCCGTTTCAGGAAGGGGGGTCGATGACAACCTGGGAAGGAGCGTTCTTCAGTACCATCCGGTATTTGAAAATAAGGATGCGGCAGTCAATAACAAACTGAGCCTTGCGCTTTCATCCTATCATACCTCCGCAGCATACGATTATAAAGACCGTAAAGTCTCTTCCATTGATGAAGCCGGATATCCCGTCGACAATAAATTTTTTATAGACAACGGCAGGTTCAGGACGGAAACGATCCAGATGCAGAACGCTTCCGATGAGATCCGGACAGAAGTCCTGGCCGACGCCGAAGGAAAAACGGTGGAAACCAGGAATTACCTTCCGGGCCAGGTGCTGACTTCCCTGTTTACCTACAATCAGGTAGGGGGAACTCCTGAGTGTGGTTGACCCCGAAGGCCTGGAAACAAGCTTCAGCTACGATATGGGCGGCAGGCGGAGAGGGCAGCTGCATCCGGACCGCGGACAGACCAAGTACAGCTACAGCAAAGCAGGACAGCTTACGTATATGATGAACAATAACCTCAGCAACAACAGCGGCGGCATTGCGATCCATTACATTTACCACTATAACCGGCTGAAGGAGATTAAATTACCGGATCTCCCTTCCGGCAGCAACCCGGCCAACGTATCCTATACGTACGGGTCATCAGGAAATGCGGCAGGACGGATTATCCAGAAGCAGGACGGTACGGGCACCTCCTATTACCAGTATGGCAAGATGGGAGAACTTACCAATGAGTACCGCTCCGTATACGGCTTCTATATGCCTACCCTAGGCTTCAGCACCTCTTACCGGTATGACAGCTGGAACAGGATCCGGGAGATCATGTATCCTGACCAGGAAGTTGTCCATTATGAATATGACCTGGGCGGAAACCTGAAGCATGTTTACAATGACAGTGATTATGAATATGTGATAAACATTGAGTATGATGAATATGAGCAGCGTAAGAAAATCGTTTTCGGAAACGATACGTCGTCTTCTTTCACATATGAGCCGGAAAAGAGAAGACTGAAAAACCATCTGCTGGAACGTCCGAACCATCCGCCGCTGCTGGACGGCATCTACAGCTACGACTATGCCAGCAATATCACGGGCATTAAAAACCTCAGCGCGACAACCGATACCGGCTTCGGGGGCGATTATGCCTTCCAGTACCAGTATGACCTGCTCAACAGGCTGGTGAGGTCTTTCGGGAATTCCGAGCCGGGCATCAAAGAAGGAACGCCGCCGACAACCATTGCCGGGAACATCAATGCCAGCTACAACACGGAACTGTCTTACAACAAAACCAGCGGTATAGAAACCAAAGCACAGCACCATGAGCAGAACGGGACAGGCAATATGGCCAATACCTATACCCACCACTATGATTACATCCACGGTACCCATAAGGTGGAAAGGATTACCGACAGCAACAGCGGCAATGCGGAATATTTCGAATACGACGGCAACGGCAACGTTACGGATTATACGACCGCTGACGGCACTACCATAGACCATTTCTTCTGGGACGAACAGGACCGGCTGAAGGCCGTGCACCGGAAACCGCAGGACCTCTTCCAGTACTATGTCTATGATGACAAAGGGGAACGTACCATCAAGGCCAACCTTACCGGCGATGCCCAGCTTTACCAGAATGGTGAGCTGATCAATAACGGATTCATCTTCGACAGCTATAAAGTCTATCCCAACCCGTATGCCGTTTACACCTCGGACGGGATGCTGACCAAGCATTACTTCACCGGCGACCAGCGTATCGCCAGCAGGCTGACGGATGTAGGCACCCTGTTCTATACCCGTCCCGGCAATTCCGGGGAGAAGGAAAATGAAAAAGCACCGGATACGGAAGCGGACTTCAGGCGTTATTTTGAAAAGGCCGGCTACAGGATGCGCGATGTGGAAAAAGAATTTGCCAAAGGCCCGGCCCCGGGACAGGGAGTCTATTACCTGCACGGCGATCACCTGGGCACGGCCACTTATGTAACGAATGAATATGCGGAACCTACCCAGTTTTTCTTAAATTTACCGTTCGGGGAAACCATGGTGGAGCAGCAGGAACCGGCTGTTTATGTGAACCCGTACAGGTTCAATGCCAAGGAGCTGGACAGCGAAACCGGTCTTTATTATTACGGCGCCAGGTATTACAACCCGAGACTGAGTATCTGGTATGGGGTAGATCCGCTGGCAGTGTACAATCCTGTGATGGAAACGCAGTTTTATGGTGATGGACAGCATAACGGCGGGGTATACAATTGGGGCAATCTGAATCCTTATATTTATTGTTATCAGAATCCTGTTAACTACATCGATCCCAATGGAAAACAAGTTGGTGCATGGGAAATACCGCTTGGCTATTATGTCGTTGGAGGTATTATAAGTGCGGTAGCAGCTTATAAAATATCACAAGCGGCTAAGCAAGTTAATTTTTCAAGGCCTGTAGAACAGCCTGTGTATAATGAGACAATTCCTTCTAAGAGTCCTAAAATAACAAGAGAACAGATTTTTAGGGACAGAGAAGCGTCTTTAAGGTCAGAAACTTATCCTGCAGCAGAAAAGGATAATTTGATTGTTAGAGATTTGCCTGCAGCTGTACAACAAAAGATTATAATTTTAAATTCTAATAAAGCAAAATTTGGAAATGCTAAACAGAGAAATATTAATAAAAAATTGGCAGAAATTGATGCCGGTAAAGCAGACGGTCATCCATATTTAAATGATGGTAGAGATGGTTCACAAGTGTTACCAAAAAAAGGAAAAAATGGGGATGTCGATTATACTACATATGACCTTTATAAACCACCAACTCAGGAGCAAAGAAAGAATGGAGCAACCAGAGATAAAACGAGAATTGTTACAGGAAGTGATGGTAGTGCGTATATTACAAATCAACATTATAATAAAGGATCATTTAAAAAAATTAGATAATGAATAAAGAAGAATTATATAACTTAAAATATGTTTTAGCAGAGTATATTTATCCTAGGCTAAAAGCTTTTAAAGAGAAAGTTGACAGAAAAGAAACTCCTAGCTTGCCAAATTTTAAAAATGAAAGTTATTTTGAAGAAAAAAAAATGAGTGTGGATTCAATGTTTAAGTTCTGGAGCCAAAGATTAGAAGAAATGCTATTTCCTTTTGAATACTATAATTTTCCTGAAAAATTTGAGGATATGGAAAGTGATTATATTAAAGAAAAGATTAAAAAAGGATTAGAGACTTTTGCAAAATATTACAATGATCTATGGATATAAATTGACTGGGTAGTTTAATAAAGATCAGCCTCAAAATATAAAATACAGCATTTTTGTAACATCTGTTGGCGACAATAACATAAGATGGAATTACTGAAAAAAAGTGATATGATTCTAAATATAAAAGAGAATATATATTCGAAATTAATACTTCTGAATCCTACAATAGAGAACTCCATAGATTCACCAATCATATTATCATTCCCTATATCAATATGGAGATCTTTGAATGAATTTGCTGCCTTCATTTCTTTCCTTCTTTTCCGATTTCCCGGAATTTGCGCCGGTTCCACTGCCTCCTGAAAGCTTTTCCGTTTTCAAACCTGTAAAAGAAGGGTTCTTTTTCCTTTGCATTGGGCCGGATCAGGGTAAAGCATTCGCCTTCGGGAAGTTCGACGATTTCATGAACCGTGTTGGCCGGTACAAAGTGGCTGGTACCTTCTTTCCGGTGCTCGGTTACGGAATGGTAGGTGCCGTCCTCCTGTATGGTGTATATCCTTTCAATATAACTCCCTTTCAGGATATGGGAGGTAAAGCTGAACGGATGGTCATGGATGTGCTCATGCTGGTCTTTTGCACTGAAATGATGGATTACGGCATCAAAAGGCAGCCCCTTGATGTGGTATTTCGTAAACACGGCATTCATCTTTTCACGCCTGGTTTTTATGGTCATCATATATTGGAAAATAATTCAATTAATTAATAAAGTAAAATGAGTTAAAAATGGGCTTCTATCTTAAAGCCTTATGATTCAAGCAGCATCCCGGATACACCCGTAAAAGCCAGGGATGCGTTTATTCTTAAGTTTTAACGGTATTCCGTAGTTTCAGCAGATTCTGTTCCCTGAATTTAAAAAGGCCGTTTCACGATCTGTGGAACAGCCTTCAATTAAAATAAGTTGCAAAAAGTGAATGAATACTTTTCAAAGTTAGCAGGTATCGGGATGTTTTTTTATGATAGGAAGCATAATGACGGAAACGAAAAAAATGTATTTTATGGTCAGCCGGAAATGAGAACAGCTGTTTTCTGTGTAGCTGATGCGCATATGTATTGTTCTCTACGATTCCTTTCAGACTTACCTTTTCTGCCTGTATATACTGGGTTCTTTCCGGACTGCATAATTTTTTAAAGTTTCTTTAAATTTTTTTTAATGCGTCGCGTTTTGTCGCCGGTCGTATGGATCTTTGCCACAGAGACCTATCAGATGAGAACAGATACCAAAAGATAAGGTGGATATCCGTTGCCGGACACCACCTTAAAAAATAAGGCTAAACCGGAAGGATTCTATTAAAAAGAACTTCCCACTTTAATCTTAAAAACCAAAACAAAAATAACAAAAAATGTCGACAAATGAAAATACACCGCTCTCCCAGCAGTTCTGGGACCGGATGCAGGAGTACTGGCACACCAACAGAAACTTCCCGCCTGCTCATCCGGACTGGAATAAAAAAGCAGATCTCGTAGACGGGAAGGTTCCTGCCGCCCAGCTGCCCAGCTACGTAGACGACGTGCTGGAGTTCAACACCGCTACAGAACTCCCGCAGCCGGGGGAAAAAGGAAAAATCTATATCACCACTGCCGATAACAAACAATTCCGGTGGGGCGGTTCGGAATATATCGGGATCAATCCGGATGAAAATGCAATGATGCTCAATACCGAGCAGGCCGTCACCGGCAGGAAATATTTCATTACGTCAAACGGCAGTGATGTATCCAGCCAGAAGCTATGGCTCAGATCGTTTGACGGATCGGACCCGGCAGCCGTCTATCAAAAAGACGGATACGGCTCAGGGACTCTGAGTTTTGACGGCAGGGAATTCCGCTTAACAAATACCGGAACTACCGCCTATGCCTATCTTACCGCGAAAGGCATAAGGAAAGAGCGCTCAACCGATGATTACCTCCTGACCGGTGGCGGCGGGCATATCCTGAAGAAAGACCTGGGGCTGTCGCACACCCATCAGCACCTGCTTTCCGAGAACACGGGAACAGTTGATGCCAATACACTGTTGAAGGATTATTATTTTACCTACCATCAGAAAATAGAGACAAATTCAGGGAATATGTTTCCCATGGTGAATAATGCCAATTCGGTCATCAGCATCGCTTCGCAACCCGGCGGATATGGAGCACAGATCGGATTCAATGACGACCAGGGAATCTTTATAAGATCTGCAACGGCAGGTGATTTCAGTCCGTGGAAACAGTTGGCCTACAGGGATTGGGTCAATGAGTATTACCTGCCTCTCACGGGCGGCAGTTTATCCGGGGATCTGGCTCTGCAGGTATTAAAATCAAATCTTCTGACCGGCCGCCGGATTATGGAGGCTGGCAGCAGCAACCGGCTGTATTTCGGAAATCCCGTAGTGGAAGAAGTGTATCACGAAACGGGTAAAAAACATGTTTTCTCCAACAAAGGCAATGTGAGCTTTACCATAGATGGCAATGGCAACGCCAATGCGGAAAATGCCATTACTGCCGGGAATGACTCTGAAATACGGGGCAGGCTATTCGGGAAAAGAACGCTGATTGACGCTTCAGGACTGGATGAATCCAGGTATTATCCTGTTACGGTAGAATGCAACAGCAGCTATCCTTCCACCATCAAAGTATACAGGACGCTGGATGCATCGATGGGCATACCGTCCTATGCAACGAATGACCGTGGATTCTGGTGTTATTATGAATTTGAGGTGTATGGTAACGGCTGGGGCGTTACCCCTCTTAAAGCGATTTGCAGGTACCAGGATGAGACCTGGGTGAAAAACGGGATTAAAGTCATCGGCTATGATCAGATGGCATTCTCTTCAAATGCCGTGATTTATGTCAGGGGAGGATCCAGATACAACTTTGATATCAATACAGCCTCGGTTCCGGTACTCCGTTCTTCTTCATATGCTGTATACGGTCAGAGCGTAGCACCTGTGACATCAAGGATCTGGAGCGGCGGGATTGTGATGAATGCAAGTACAGAGGACATTCAGGACGCGGTTTCAGAATTGAATTTCAATCCTGAACTGAAAGCAGACCGTGAGAACAACGCCGTGGGCATCGGGTTTGAGTCGGGCCTGATCGGCAGTCCCTATATGAAGCACAATTGGGGCGTGGCACATCTGGCCACCAAAGACTGGACAGATGCCGGCTTTGTTTCCCAGACGCATCCGGCTGCAGGCATCAGTCAGGCCCGGATCGACGGTTGGGACAGCGCTGTGAGCCGGTTTTCTGCCTCTGAAGAAGTCATCCTTGAGGACGATACCCTGAAGATCCGGCCCGATGAATTTTCGCTGGTAGGAAGCAATACCTACCAGATTGCC
This sequence comes from uncultured Chryseobacterium sp., assembly GCF_913776365.1. Taxonomy (GTDB): domain Bacteria; phylum Bacteroidota; class Bacteroidia; order Flavobacteriales; family Weeksellaceae; genus Chryseobacterium. The sequence continues at coordinate 15,371 of NZ_CAJYMO010000036.1, forward strand.
AGCAAAAGGTCAAGGGTGCATGTTTTATTCAGGGAAGGTTCGGACCTCAATATTCTGAAGCTGGTCAAAAGGCAGACGATTGTCATTTTCAACTTTGAGAAAGGGCCCGTTACCATCATTCCTGCGGGCCTGAAGCCTTATTCTCTGCCATCAAAGACAAAGGTCACGCTGTATGTCAGTGATACGGATGAGGCCCTGTTCTACAATGAGAGCAGCTTTAGCATCGCAGATTAAATTTTTTAAAAAAAATATTTTATTGCGACAAGTTCTGTCGCCGGTGCGAAATATCTTTGAACCGGCGATAAGAAAAGCACAAACAAACATTCCATTTTTTAAACTTTCCCGGTTTTCACCATTCAAAAGATGCTGAACAGCCTGAGGTATGCTTAAAAATAAATCCTTAAACAGAAAACAATGAAAAGAAAAATTAAAGCGGAAGGTGGACAGCAGGTTCGGAACCACCTTAAAAAATAGGCTCCGCAACATCCGGGATGAGCTGATGAAAAGCAATATTCCCACTTCATCTTAAAAACCAAAAAAAATGTCAACAAACGATTTAAATACCAACAATGCTTCGCAGACCCTGTTCAGGTTTGCCACCATGAGGAACCCCGAACTGTCGGATCCCCGGAATATCGAAAAAAGATTCATCTTCAGGGATGAGGATTCACGGGAAAACAGTGCCATCGATAAAGGAGTCACTGCCACCACTTCTTTGCAGAAACTCTTCCAGGATCCCGGGAAAATACCAGGTTTTACCATACTGACAGAAGAGGACCTTAAAACCGGCGATGATTATGCCCCTTTTTACACATATGCCGTATGGGTAGCCCGGAACAAAGCGACTGCCGGCAGGAAGGAATTCGACCTGAAGATCAAAGCCTGTAAGGCAGACCACGGGATTCCGGTAGTCGATCAGAAAATCTGGGACAACCTGGTCTATCAGGTAATAACCCGGAAAGAGTTCTATGCCAAAGAGCTGCTGATGCAGATCCTCCACCTGCATCATATCCTCTCGGTGTATGATTTTACGGAAGAATCCTATCAGGAGGTAATAAAGGCTAAAGTGGTGTTGCCTAAGGAACTTTTCCGGGCACCCGGTTCTACCGGAGCGTCTTCCGGTTCCCAGCAGGCATCGAAAAGTATGCCCTACGATGCCAGGAGCATGAAAATGGCGGAAGCGGGAATCGAGCTCCGCCAGAGCCGCGACCTTTCGGCCTCCCTGAAAAAAATGCAGGAAGCTTATAAGAAACAGTATGATACCGCTTACCAAAAGCAGTATGCAGATTATCAGGAAATGGTAAAACCTCTGCAGAAACAGCTGCAGAAAGAAACGGCCGTTGCGGATAATAAGAAGCAGATCCTTGAAAACCGGATCAATTACCTGACCCAGCTGAGCGTTGCCGATCCGGAGAAGTTCTATGCCAACAGCGAGCTGGATATGGAAATGCACCGGATCAAGGATGAAATCCTGAACATCCCCTCCAGTGAAGTGGAAATTCCGGAATTTATCTTCACCTTCGGACCCGAGATCGATGCCACAGCCATTGAAAGGGCATTGGGGACGGAAGACAAAAGTACACTGTGCAGGGTATTCGGGGTTTCCAGTGTTCCGGCAGCATTGTCCGGGGTTTCCACTTTTGAGGAAATCAACCGCGCGGTGGAGCAGAACAGCCAGTCGCTGCAGCAGAAAGTCCTCGACAATACCGTACTGAACGAAGAAACCTATGCCAATATAGGCGGTGTGATTGTCCCGGTTTCCAATACTTCGAAAGCCGGCAGTAGTTCGGTCATTCCTTTCGGCATCAAGACCTGGCTCCAGCCTGCAGCAGCCGGACACACGATGCTGCTGAAAACCGACGGCAGCGGTTCAAAACATATCGTGCACGGGAGCTACCGGCTGAAGTCTTCCAGTCAGAACGTGCTGGCAACGGGGACTACAGCAGAGGTTGATGTCCTTCCTTATGTCACCAATCTGTTTACCGGAACGGAAAAGATCCCGGTTAACAGCATCGAAAGATATGAAATCCTTTGGATTGAAGGCGAAGTAACGCTGAATGACGGAATCGTGTATACAATGTCTGGGAAACTTGACTATACCCACGATACGATGTTTAAATTCGAAGGTGAAGGTACCCTGACGCCGAGAGACAGGGCCACCGATTCAGGCCAGGGATCGGGAACCGCCAGCCCGGAAACCCCGGCCTATCCAGGCGATATGTTCATTCCTTCCGGTTTCGGGATGAAGAATATCGGGGTGGCTGATTATAAAAAAGTAGAGCAGAGCACCTATTGCTACGCAGAAGGCGAAGTGGCCCATATCGAAAACATCATGGCCCGCGAATATAAGGAAAGGTCGACCCGCAGATTCAAGCGCAGCGAATCCCAGACGACCAAATCCTCCGAATCCGAAAAGGAAAAGCTGACCGATACGACTTCCACCGAGAGATTTGAAATGCAGAACGAAGTGGCGAAAGTCCTGCAGGAATCCAAAGATTTTGCAGCCCAGGCAGGAGCTTCTGCCAATTGGGGCGGAGGAAGCCTGGGAACACCTTCATTCGGGATAACTGCTAATGCAAGCTATGCTACCCACAATTCCAAAGAGGAAAGCAACCGCCAGGCTGTAACGGAGGCCAAGGATGTCACCGCCAGGGCATTGGACCGGATAGTGACCAAAGTGAAGGAAGAACGGATCGACAAGATCCTGGAGGAATTCGAGGAAAACAACAAGCATGGCTTCGATAACACCAAAGGAAACAGCCATGTCGTAGGCGTATTCCGATGGGTGGATAAGGTAGTGAAAAACCAGATCTACAATTACGGAAAACGGATGATGTTCGAATTCATGATCCCGGAACCGGCCAAACTCCACAGGCTGGGAATGACCGTGACCAGTAAAACGGAACCGAATCTTGTAAAGCCGGTGGACCCAAGAGAATCTGCACTGCATAAACTGGATAACTTTTCTTCTCTGGAGGACGATACCAAACTAAAGTTCTGGCTAAGTAAGTATAATGTAGAAGTAGATTCAAAACCAATTGCTAATTTCAGTATTGGAAAGTCTTTGAGTGGCGAACATAGCCAGAGTGTAAGAAGTATAGAATTCATATCGGTAAAAGATGAAATTCAGATTCCTGAAGGATATATGGTAGAATCAGGAAGTGTAAATTGTTCAGGTGCTTCTGATGATCAGGGAGCAAGTGTTAATGCATTATTGGGAAACAATGAATTCCACCATGAGGGATATTGGGGACATACAGGAGGCAAAAAGATAACAAGTTTTGATACTAATTATGCTCAAGTCATTCCTGTTTCTGCAACTTTCTATAATGAATTCTCAGGAACGGTGAATTTTACAGTTGATTTAAAAATTACCAAGGAAGCCAAAAACGCATGGCTGCAGAAGACTTTTAATAAAATTATTGAGGCTTATCAGGCAGAGCAGGCCCGGTATGAGCAGGCAGTAGCTGATATCAAAAAAATAGGTTCCAACCCGGGCTTCTACAGGCAGATTGAGAATACCATCCTGAGAAGGAACTGTATTTCCTATATGATTAACCAGGATCCGGATACGGAACTGACTTTCGGAAAGAAAAGGTATTACACCCATGACCGGTCTGCGGTGGAAACCTTTACCAATACCGATATCCTGGTGAAGAAAGAGCTTGACCAATACGCTGCTTTCGTGAAATTTATGGAGCAGGCTTTCGAATGGGAAATCATGAGCTACCACCTTTACCCATACTATTGGGGCGAGAGAAAATCCTGGTCGGAACTGTACCAGTCCGATGACAATGACCCGATCTTCAGGGCATTCATGCAGTCCGGAATGGCCAGGGTGATTGTAACGGTGCGTCCGGGCTTCGAGGAAGCCGTGAGTC
>NZ_CAJYMO010000037.1 GCF_913776365.1 uncultured Chryseobacterium sp.
GATTTTCCCCGGCTTTATTGTCCAGGGTTTTTGCCGTGATGTAAGTGGTGACCACTTTACCTGCCGGAATTTCCTGGGCCGATAAGAAATGGGTAAGCAGCAGTAAAATGATCGTAAGAAAAACCGGTCTTTTCATTATAATGGGTTTGATGGTAACAAATATCGCTAAATTATCTCAATTTGAGACAATAATCAACCTAATGTATACTGATTCCTGAAATCTTCACATCTTACTCTATAAAACCGTCAGGTTTATACGCTTCCCTTTTTCTTAGCCCTGATTGCAGCGGCATCCTTTTTCCTGCAGGACTTTGCAGTGGCGAAAAAGATACAGCGGAAAGCAGGTTCCCGGCTCCTGAAAAAAATGATGGCTGAAATTACCTGACTAAAATTTTTATTTTTTATTTTCGCAAAAATTTTAAGCCATGAAAAAACTATTATTTACGATTCTTCTTAGTATCTTTCCATTGGTTGTATTTGCGCAGCATTCAGATTCACTGAAATTAGGAAAATCCAACCGCGAATTTTTTATTAAAGGAGACCGGACCTTTAAGTTTTCCGAATACAGAAAAGTTTTCACCCATCCGGAAGCACTGGATTATATGAAAAAATCCAATACCAACAGCACGGTTGCGCAGGTATTCGGAGCGATCGGCGGCGGATTTATAGGGCTTGGGCTGGCCAAGGAAATATTCGGTAATAAAACGGCCTATCATAATGGGGTAGCCTATAAAATAAAAGATAAAAGCGGCTGGGGCCTTATCGGAATCGGTGCCGGAGCCATCGGAATCGGGATCCCTTTTGCCATTGGCGCTAAAAAAAATCTGCAGAAAGCAGTGGATACGCAGAATCAAAATCCGGGAACTGATGAAACGAAAGCCACTTCTTACCGCCTTGATATCCGGGGAAACAGCATTGGTCTGACTTATACTTTTTAAGATCCTTTTAAAAGCTGTTTCTTTATACGCTTCCCTTTTCTTAGCCCTGATTGCAGCGGCATCCTTCCATGGCCTCCTATTGATTTTACAATACCATCACTCAATAGAGACTTGTTCCTGAATCTAAGCCGGAGCTTAAAATCTGAACGGAATAATCCGTCAAACCAGAGTTTCAATTTCTGCAGGACCTCAACTTTCCTTGCATTTTTTTGAAGTATTTAAACTGAAATTTGAAAAGCATATGATTTGAAACTAGTTCATTAGTTAAAGCATGATATTTATGATTTCATACTTTCATCTGCAGGATCCGGTTTTTTTACGGAATCCAATTTGGTCTTATAAGTAAATAAAATCCGAAGCTTTTCAGATTATTTTTCCGTTGTTTATTTTTTATCCAGTGAGTCTAAAATTTTCTTTACGCCTTCATAATGCCCGGCTCCATAAATTAATGCTATTTTTTGCCTGGAATCATCTTTTACAGCATTCGCTATAAGGTTATTCCGATAATTCAATACCAGCGTCTCATATGCTCCAGCATGTTTATTTTTTTTACATTTCGTACTGTTCGATACATCAGTCACAGCAAGATCGCATTCTTCCAGTCTGATCTCTCCGTATTCAGACTCATAATAGTTAATTAGCTCACGAACTGTTGCATCCGTATTTTTACTGTTATTATCATCCAGTTTCCATTCTGAATAGTTGGGCTGGAAAACAATTTTAGTTTTCAACACGATTTTTTTTTCAGTGAGGATTGAATCCAGTATTTTTTCATATCCCTCATTTGGTAAAGCAAACCCAATAATTTTTCTCAATTTCATTAAATCTGATTTTTCAGAATTCTTCGTATCTACTTTTTCTGTGAAGAAGAAATAATTTAACTTCCTTAAGGAGTCTATCTTATCATTAACATGGGTATAGAATTTTTCAGTTCCTATATGGTGCATTGGTAAAAAAATGATCTCCTTTTCTTTGTACTTTATTTTTTTTACGGAAACGCTATCATCATATATTCCCTGTTTTTGAAGGGCATAATTAAATATTTGACTGGTACAGCTTAGTATTGTGAAGTATAGAATTGAAAATAAGATAACTTTTTTCATCATGGGAATTTTAACTTAATTAAACTTTGTTATAAGCCTTGAACAAATTGAGTTGCCAGATCAATTAGGGCCTCAGGTACTTTTAGAATTGAACAGATACATCAAAACAACTTACGAAAAACAAAGATATGCTTTTGACGAAAATCTTTTAACAGAATCTTCAAGTACATGACAAAAACTGTAACACCTTAATGTTTAGACAGCCATCATAATGGCAGGCTATAAAATAAAAGATAAAAGCGGCTGGGGCCTTATCGGAATCGGTGCCGGAGCCATCGGAATCGGGATCCCTTTTGCCATTGGCGCTAAAAAAATCTGCAGAAAGCAGTGGATACGCAGAACCAAAATCCGGGAACGGATGAAACGAAAGCCACTTCTTACCGCCTTGATATCCGGGGAAACAGCATTGGTCTGACTTATACTTTTTAAGATCCTTTTAAAAGCTGTTTCTTTATAATAGAAAACCTGACGGGCTTTGAAAACCCGTCAGGTTTATACGCTGCTTTATCCTAGCCCTGATTGCAGCGGCATCCTTTTTCCTGCAGGACTTTGCAATGGCGAAAAAGATACAGCGGAAAGCAGGTTCCCGGCTCCTTATCCAACTGGCCGGCAAAAACTTCCTGCCGGCATCTCCCAACTTCCCTCTTTTTCACTACTTTTGCACTTCAGACGTTAAAAAATTATGGCAAAACAAGAAGATGTTTTCAAGAAAGTGATTTCTCACGCCAAGGAATACGGTTTTATTTTCCCTTCCAGTGAGATCTATGACGGTTTATCCGCTGTATATGATTATGGACAGAACGGTGCCGAACTTAAAAATAATATCAAGCAGTACTGGTGGAAAGCGATGGTACAGCTGAACGAAAATATTGTGGGTATCGATTCGGCCATCCTGATGCACCCGACGACCTGGAAGGCATCCGGCCACGTAGATGCTTTCAACGATCCATTGATTGACAACAAAGATTCCAAGAAACGCTTCAGAGCAGACGTCCTGGTAGAAGATTACTGCCTGAAAATCGAGGAAAAGGAAAAGAAGGAGATCGAGAAGGCGGCCAAAAGATTCGGTGAAGCTTTCGATAAAGACCAGTTTATCGCTACCAATCCTAAAGTATCGGAATACAGAGCCAAAAGAGAAGCCATTCTTTCCCGGCTGGCAAAATCCCTGGAAAACGAAGACCTTGCTGACGTAAAAGCGTTAATTGAAGAACTGGAAATTGCCGATCCTGACACCGGTTCCAAAAACTGGACGGAGGTAAGACAGTTCAACCTGATGTTCGGGACGAAACTGGGTGCTTCCGCAGATTCTGCGATGGACCTTTATTTAAGACCGGAAACCGCACAGGGTATTTTCGTTAATTTCTTAAATGTACAGAAAACTTCCCGCCATAAACTTCCTTTCGGTATTGCCCAGATCGGAAAAGCCTTCAGAAATGAGATCGTGGCCAGACAGTTCATCTTCAGGATGCGTGAATTTGAACAGATGGAAATGCAGTTTTTCGTTGCACCGGGAACCGAACTGGAATTCTACGAGCAATGGAAACAAAAGCGTCTGAACTGGCATTTGGCTTTGGGATTAGGCAACGAGAATTACCGTTTCCACGATCATGAGAAGCTGGCGCATTATGCCAATGCGGCGGCCGATATCGAATTCAGCTTCCCGTTCGGTTTCAAAGAGCTTGAAGGGATCCACTCCAGAACGGATTTTGACCTGAAAGCACACGAGGAATTCTCCGGCAGGAAGCTTCAGTTTTTCGATCCGGAAAGAAACGAAAACTATGTTCCGTACGTGGTGGAAACTTCTGTTGGACTGGACAGATTGTTCCTTGCTTTATTCTCCCACTGCCTGAGAGACGAAGTTCTGGAAGACGGTTCGGAAAGAACGGTTCTTTCTTTACCTCCTGCTTTGGCACCAATTAAAGCGGCCATCCTTCCGTTGATGAAAAAAGACGGTTTGGCAGAATATGCAGAACAGATCTTCAATGACCTGAAATACGATTTCAATTTATTCTATGAAGAAAAAGATGCGATCGGAAAGCGTTACAGAAGGCAGGATGCCATCGGTACCCCTTACTGTATCACGATTGACCACGATTCTTTAACGGATCATACGGTAACGATCAGAGACCGGGATACGATGCAGCAGGAAAGGGTTCCCGTTTCGGAACTGCGAAGAATTATCGACGAGAAAACAAGTTTCAGAAACCTACTTTCAAAAATATAAACGGAAAGCCTTGAGAAATCAGGGCTTTTTATTTTAACACCCCTATTGTTGTCAACTTATTACAAAAATGATTACTTTTGGCTGAATTATTTAAAAAATATACCGTGAGAAAAATCTTTATTCCTTTCCTGGCATCATTTCTTATCGCCAGCTGTGAAGACACCGATGTTCAGGTAGAGGAAATTCCTGCTGCAGCAGACCTCAGCTCAGTGCTTCCGACAAAATTTACAAAAACAGATAATGGCCAGACAGATGTTACCGTTTACACTTATGAAGGCACTAAGCTAACGAAAGAAGAGACAGCGAGCACCAACAGATCAATCGTCTATACGTATAACGGCGACCTTATTTCCAAAGCAGATGAGTATTCGGGAACCAGCCTCGTACTGAGAAGGGAATTCACTTACGAAGACGGAAAGATGATGACTGAGAAAATTACGAATTACCAGACCTCCACCGCCTCTACCACAACGTATGAATACCTGAGCGAAAACCATGTGAAATTTACGCGGCTGGGTGGATTGTATGATGTTTACCTCTCCAATAACGGAAACGTAAAAGTGGCCACCCTTGTTAAAGGTGCCATAGCCAGAACGTACAACAATAATTTCGACGGCCAGAATAATCCCTATAAAAACATAAAGGGATACCTGAAGATCAATGTCTTCTTATCGCTTGAAGGAGATTTATCAGTCAACAACAGAACGAACGGCAATTCTTCCCAAACAGGAACCGTAAACGGAAACTATACCTTCAGTACGGTAAATACCTACAATGATGACAACTTCATTACCAAAATGGTGAAAACAGAGGTAAAAACCCTTTCTTCCAACACGCCTCCCAATACCCCTGTAACCTCCACTTCCACTTACACCTACGAATACAAAAAATAAGACAGGATTTCCGGCCTGGTTTTTCCAGGCCGTGCTTTCTGACGATTTTCACATTTTATCCTATTTAGATTTTAAATTTTTAACCATGAAAAAGTTTACGCTGCTGTCCTTTCTACTTATGCAGGGAATTTTTGCTGCCCAGACCCAGGATCTGGCCTCACTGGCTTCGGGAACGAATGTCGGGATGAATGCCCTGTTCGACACCAAAGATAACCTCTACGGATATGTTTCCATCTACTCTTACGGCAAAACAGACGGCAAGAAGCAAAAATTCGAATACGTTATCCTGGATAAAAACCTGAATCCTGTGGCCAATAAAGAATTTGAAGCCGGACTTCTGGTATCCAATTATTTCGGATATGTGGATTTTAAAGGCCAGATCATCCTGCGGCCATCGGATTTCAATTATCTCCAGGCTTTCTCAAAAGATGCCGCCGCGCCGGTTTCCATGGTAATCGATCCCAAGACCAATACCGTAAAGCCTAAGGTATACTACGACTACCAGGAAGACGGGACATTTAAAGAAATCACCCAGCCCAAGACTTTTAAGGAAGAACGAAAAGAAAACCGCTCTGAAAAGAAGGAAAAAGGGTATAATTATATTTCGTCAGTCGGCGAAATCAAAGAAGGCGGCTATCTCGCCATAGAATACAACGATTACGGAAAATATGTCAATAAAAACAGCCTGATCAGGTTTGATGACCAGAAAAAAGAAATCTGGCGGTACAGCTACAATACGGATGGTAACAAAAAAATATTCTCCGATCTCACGGTACTGGAAAGAGATGAAAATAAACTGTACGGCATTTTACGGAAAGTAAATGATGACGATAAAACGTTTTCGCTTCTGGTGCTCGATATGAAAACGGGTAAGGAAATTTCCAATAAGCCGGTCACCGGCCTTTCCCCGGAAACCCTCTACAATATTGATGTCCTGAATTCCGGCAGCGGCAGGATCGATAACGATAAAACGTTTGACGACAAGGTGGTCCTGCTGGGCAGGAATTACATCGACAGGCAGGACCGGGGCTTCGCAAGGCTGATCCTGAATAAAGAAAATTACAGTGTAGACCTGAAAACCTTAAGTTACAAGCCGGACCTGTATCAGTACATCCCGAAACTCAGTGCTGACGGCGGCGTGGAAAACGGATATTACCTGCAGACCAAAGATGTGTATTTCATGAGTGACGGAAGCGTAGGGATCCTTTCGGAAAAGTTCAAACCGGCCGGACAGTACAACGCTCCCAAGACGACGGACCTGGTCTACATCAATACCGATAAAGACTTTAAACCAAAAGAAGTACAGGTGTTTGAAAAAGAAAAATCGAAGTGGGTAAACAGCGACTATCTTTTTTCGCAATATCTGAATGACGGCAGGGATGTGGTATTTTTCTTCCGGGATTATAAGAAAGACCAGGTAACCAGAGAAAAGAAATGGAACCTTTTCATCAATACGATTATTGACGGCAAATTTAAACAGGAAATAGTGCCGATTTCTGAAAAAGACAACTATGTCGTAACGCCGTATATTGCAAAGGAAGGCTATATCCTCCTCCGGGAATTCAACGAAAAGGAAAAGTTCAACAAGATCCGCCTTGAAAGATTAAACTATTAAAACAAAATCCTGACTCTGGTCAGGATTCTGTTTTCCGATAATATTCTGCGATGTTTTTTATCTCATCCAGGCTGAGGTTCCACATGAAATTCAGGAACTGCTGATAGCTTTCGCTCTGGTTTTTGGGATCCACCCGGTCCAGGTACCGGTTGAGATTATAGTTTTTACGGGCTTCATAGATTTTGGTAAAACATCGTCCCAGCCACTTTTTATGATATTCTTTTTCTTCCTCATCCTGCAGGAACTGGAGGCTCGCATAAATCCCTACCCCGTATTCTTCCGCATGGTAAAAGTTCGGAACGGTTTCCATTCTTGCCGTTTTTTCCAGTGCGGCATAGGATCCGGAAGGCTTTTCATCTGCAGTTCCGGTCTGCAGTTCCGGGAAGATTTTTTTAAGGCGGTTGATCCGTAAGGCAATTTCCGGATGCGATTTCAGGGAATCCCTGTCCAGCTTTTCTTTGAAATGATTATAATTGTAGAGGGAAAAATCTTCTTTTTTCAGCCATTTGTCCTTGAATTCCTGATCCGGGAGACTAAAATAGGTTTTATAGGTTTCCACTTTGAGGGTTCTGGGAGAAATCGTATCAAAATCTTCCAGTCTTTTTAAGGTATTGATGAATTCCGTTTTCTTATAATCGCTGTTCCGGAAAATAACATATCCCAGAGAGTCTGCCTGCATTTCCTGTTTCCGGTTTTCGGCACCTTTCCGGTAAATTCTGTTTCTGAGTACATCAAAGGCCCGTTGGTTCCGGTTTTCTTTAGTGGATTTTATATTCTGGATCACCATGCGGTCCATCTGGTCCTGATCGATCATCCTGAGGAAATCCTTCAGGGCATGTTCCGAAATTTTGTGTCCGAGCTCATGGGAAATTACGGCAGCCAGCTGATCGTCATTGTTCAGCCAGTTGAACAGCCCCATATTGATGACAAAAGTACCATCGGCAAAACAGTAGGCATTCGGGGTGTTGTCCCTGGCAATGAGAATATTCAGCTGCCGGGGGACCTGGGGATTGTTCTTCCGCAGGCGCTCGATCAGGGTTTTTACCTTACCATCGAATGCAGAATTAAAAACGAAGTCTTTTTCCTTCACTTTCTTTTCAAATTCCTTACCGAATTCCCTGTATATTTTGGACAGCTCATTGCCGGGCTTTCCGGGATAATCGGACCTGCTTTTTTTACTGAGGTTTTCGGTACTTACAGAAAAGCTGGCCAGAAAGGCTTTCCGCTGTGCGTAGTCTGCGGTATCTACGGGTAGGTAAGCCTGCCCGAAAACCAGGGCGCAACAGTATACCAAGAGTATGGAAATCAGTTTTTTCATCGTTTTTTATATCAGTCATCACAAAAATAAATCATTTCATTCCATGTTTTCAAATTTATTTTAAATTTGTTGAAGATCGAGTATTATGGCCATTTTTATTTATTTTATTACGTTCATGATTGCTGCATTGGCAATTTTTTACATCCTGGGGTACGGATATCTTTTTAACGGGATCTCAAAAACCTACTTGCGGGGAAAGATGAGTGCGAACATCGATGACGGAAAATTATTCTCTGCCAATACCATTGCGACGAAATCCCCGGTGCCTTGGGAAAAAGATCCGCAGTACAATAAAAAGGAATTGCCTGATACGATCGCCGGGGACCTGATCCGTTCCGAAACGGCGTCTTTTATTGTGATCAAAGATGGGAAGATGCTTCACGAGCAGTACTGGAAAGGCTATCATGCCCTGTCTGCAACCAATTCTTTTTCCATGGCAAAAGCCATAACGGTCATGCTGTTGGGAAAAGCCCTGGAAGACGGAAAGATAAGGAGCCTCGACGATAAATTCTCAGACTATTTTGAAGATTTTAAAAACAAAGATTTTGCACGAAACTTAACGCTGAAGCATCTGGCTCAGATGGAATCCGGCCTGGACTGGGATGAGGATTACAAGAACCCGTTTCTGCCGAATGCCAGAGCCTATTACGGAAGAAGCCTGATGAAAGCGACTTTTTCAAGAAAGTTCAAATCCGATCCGGGCGAAAAGTTCGAATACCAGAGCGGATCGACACAGCTTCTGGGTTTTGCCGTAAGAAAAGCAGTGGGTCAATCGCTGGCCGGCTACCTCTCCGAAAAATTCTGGATCCCGCTGGGCATGGAACAGGATGCCACCTGGAGCACTGATGAAAGCGGCATGGAAAAGACGTATTGCTGCATCCATTCCAATGCAAGAGACTTTGCCAAACTGGGGCAACTGTTTCTGAATAACGGAAAAGTGGGTCACCAGCAGCTTCTGAGCCCTTATTTTATCGAACAGATGAAAACCCCGACGAAGAGATCCGGTGAAATTTACGGAATGGGGTTTTGGGTCAATAACGACAACCCGGTGAAACATTATTATTTCCTTGGTCTTCAGGGCCAGTATATTATCATGGTTCCGGAGTACAATATGGTGATCGTAAGAACCGGAAGCTACAACAACCTTCCGAAAACCGACAGAGGCAGGCCGGATCAGGTGAAATTTTTAGTGAATGAAACGGTAAAGCTTTTTAGCGGGAATGAATGATTTATAAAACACATAAAACCACCCCGTCAAAAATTCTCTGAATTTTCACCACCCCTCCGATCCGGAGGGGAATTTGAACTGTATATTCTAAATCATTGAATCTACAATACACAGCTTAATTTTTATTATCATTTCATAATTTTAGTAAGTACAAATTTTATTACGTAAAAACTTTACCTAAGTCCGATATTAATTCTCTGCCTCGGCAATCCTATTTCATGGGCCTGCGGATAAGGTTTCCGCGAGGTCATGCTGACATCTTCCCGGATCTTGTGATGCACTTGGTAATCCTTTTCCTCATTAAAGGAATATCTCGGATCGGCAATCATCTGCATTTTGGCCATTTTATGGACGGTCATGGTCGGGAAATGGTAATCGATCTCTACGGTTCCGAGCAGCAGGTAGCAGCCACCGCCCTGGAAATCATATTCTTTCAGGCTGTCCGGAAAGTGGGCGGTATCGAAATATTCGCCGTTCACATCAATCCAGGTCCCGAAATACATCGCTCCTTTTTTAGTCGGCACATGTTTCCTGGAAATCAGGTAAGCCAGCATTTTCACCTGCCGCTTATGGTATTTTGCCAGGTCTTTCACAAATACCGAACCCCGGTATCGGGTCTGGAGCAGATCAAAAGGAGAACATGAAACCGGGAACCCGATTATTTCAATCTCATCAAATGCGTCTTCAAAACGCTCCCTTTTCAGCTCCGGGAGCCGGAATTCCTGCACGGGTTCCTCAATCAGCATCAGTCCGCGGTGTTCAGGCCTGAAATTCCCCAGCAGCATCCGGGCTTCCACCAGCAGCTCGTTTTTCTGCTTGCCGGTGAAGCGGAACGCACCGATAAAAATTAAGGTCTGCACCGCTTCCACACCTGCAGGAACGCGCCTGATGAAATCTTCCAAAGAGGTAAAACTTCCGTGCTTTTCACGCTCTTCCATCATTTTACCGGTTATTTTTGTTTCAAGCCTTTCCAGCAGGCCGAATCCCAGATAAATATGATCTCCCCTAAGCGTTGTCTGTACTTCACTTGAATTTACGCACGGGAGCTGTATATTCCCGCCGGACATTTTAGCCTCATGGATGTATACTTCGGTGCGGTAAAAACCGCCCTGGTTGTTGATGACGGAAACCATAAATTCCAGGGGATAATAGACTTTCAGGTACAGGCTCTGATAGCTTTCTACCGCGTAAGAAGCAGAGTGTGCCTTGCAGAAGGAGTAGCCGGCAAAAGACTCAATCTGCCGGAAAGCTTCAGCAGTCAGCGCTTCAGAATGCCCTTCATTTTTGCATTTTTCAAAAAAATTAGCCTTAACTTCCTGCAGTTTCTCTATGGACCTTCCTTTTCCGCTCATCGCCCTGCGGAGGGTGTCTGCATCCGCCAGGGATACGCCTCCGAAATACTGGGCAATTTTGATCACGTCTTCCTGGTAGACCATGATTCCGTACGTTTCTTTCAGGTTTTCTTCAAATACCGGATGGAAATATTCAAACTGATCGGGATGGTTGTGCCTGAAAATATACTCCCGCATCATTCCGCTCTGGGCCACTCCGGGACGGATAATGGAAGAAGCAGCGACCAGGGTCCTGTAGTTGTCGCATTTCAGTCTTCTGAGCAATCCCCGCATTGCCGGGGATTCAATATAAAAGCAGCCGATGGTTTTTCCTACGGCCAGGTATGCGTTGGCTTCCGGTTCATTTTTAGAAATACGGGTATCGCGGATGTCCACATCTATTCCCCGGGTTTTCTTAATGAGTGCTACGGTATCATCAATCGTTCCCAATCCGCGCTGGGAAAGGATATCAACTTTTTCAAGCCCGATGTCTTCCGCCGTATCCATATCGAACTGAGCAATCGGAAAACCTTTGGGCGGCATTTCCAGGGCGGTAAAATTGGTAACCGGTTCTTCGGAGATCAGGATTCCGCAGGCATGCATGCTTCGCTGGTTCGGAAATTTTTCCATCATGGCACCGTAGCGGTGGACATGCTTCACAATGGAATTGCGGTCATGCTTTTCAACAGGATCATTCGCCAGGCTGTCCAGCTCCTCTTTGGGCAGTCCGAAAACCTTGCCTACTTCACGGAAAATCGATTTGTACTTAAACTGAACGTTTGTTCCGCAGAAGGCCACATGTTCTTTCCCGTATCTTTTAAAAATATATTCAAGGATCGTATCCCGGTTCTGCCAGCTCCAGTCGATATCGAAATCCGGAGGCGACTTCCGGTTCAGGTTCAGGAAGCGCTCAAAATACAGGTCCAGTTCCAGCGGGCAGATATCGGTAATCCCCAGACAGTAGCTGACAATGGAATTGGCTCCGCTTCCCCTTCCCACGTGCATCAGGCCCATGCGGTTGCTGTAGCGTACGATATCCCAGGTGATCAGGAAGTAGGAACAGAAGTTACGGTTATCGATCACTTCCAGTTCCCGGTCCACTCTCTGTCTGGCTTCCTTATGACCGGTTCCATATCTTTTTTCAAGTCCCAAGTAAGCCAGCCTGGTCAGCATCTTCAGGTCGGAAGCTTTTGATTTCGTATAATGCTGTTTGTTACGGACTTTTTCAAAATCAAATTCAAAGCTACATGCATCAAGAAGTTTTTTTGTGTTCTCAATGATTTCAGGATGGAACTGAAAATCGGCGATAACTTCCCTTTCCGGTTTCAGGTATTCGGATTTCCGGCAGGTATCCTGTTCCGTGAGCATTGATAACAGGGTATTTTTATCAATGGCCCTGAGGATCTGGTGCAGGTTGTACTCTTTCTGGGAACTGAAGGTTACCGGCTGAAGGATGACCATTCTGGAGAGGTGTTTTTTCAGTTCAGGCCGTACCAGGAGATTCAGTTCCTCTTCCCGGATGCCGATATATTCATTATCCCTGAGTTCTTCCGGCATATTTTGCAGCGGGTACACAACAAATACATTCTCGAAACCGGGAGCGGTTTCCGGAAGTTCTGCCCCGTCGCAGTTATGGGCGGTCATCATGCGGTTTACTTCCCCGATTCCGGAAAATTCCCGGGCGATCGCAATGTACAGCAGCCGGTTTTCTTTCCTGATTTCCATCCCGGCAACAGGCTTTATTCCTGCTTCTTCACACTGTTTCTTAAAATCGTAAATGGCCGTAACGGTATTGATATCGGTAAGCACCAGGGTCTTAATCTCCAGGGCTTTGGCTTTTTGTACGAGCTCTTCTACGGAGAGGGTGCCGTAACGCAGGCTGTGGAAGGAATGGCAATTGAGGTACATAACAAAAGATTAAAGGGTTGTTTTATTTTCTAGATCGAATCCCGAAGCCCTGCCGACGGCATCCGCTCCGAAACGGTTTTTGAGGTAATCCATGGTCTGGTATAAATTCATCTGTTCCTCAGTATCTTCGAACAGGTTCATCTGGTGGTTCCCATGAACCAAGTCGGTAAACCGGAGACCGATCAGGCGGATCCGCATCCTGCGGGTATACAGCCGGTTGAAGAGTTCCAGGGCTACTCTTGACAGGGTATGGTCTGCCGAAGTGTATGCCACCCGGCTCTGCTTGGTTTCAGTGTCAAAATTGGCATACCGGATCTTTACGGCTACCGTTGAGGCCAGCCACTTTTCCTGCCTCAGCTGGTAGGCCAGTTTTTCCGCCATTCCGCTCAGGAGTATCTTTATTTCCGGAATATCAATCGTATCGGTGGCAAAGGTTTTTTCTGCGGAAACGGATTTGCGTTCGGAATATGGGATTACCGGATTTTCATCAATGCCGTTGGCCTTTTTCCAGAGTTCTTCACCGTTTGCCCCGATCATCTGCTGCAGGACGGTTACCGGCATTTCAGACAGCGTATGAATGGTACGGACCCCGATCCTGGAAAGAAGCTGAAAGGTTTTGATGCCGACCATCGGGATTTTTCTTACGGATAACGGGTTCAGGAAAGGCCTGATCTCAGCATTTGTGATTTTCAGTTTTCCACCCGGCTTTGCTTCCCCGGTTCCGATTTTGGACACTGTTTTATTGGCAGAGAGCGCAAAACTGATCGGCAGCCCTGCTTCTTTGACTACGGCCGCTGCAATCTCCCGGGTCCACTGGTAGCATCCGAAGAATTTGTCCATACCGGAAAGATCCAGGTAAAATTCGTCGATGCTTGCTTTTTCCATTACCGGAACTTTTTCCCGGATAATTTCCGTTACCGTGTGGGATAGATTGGAATAAAGCTCATAATCGCCTTTGATGATTTTTACTTCCGGACAGAGCCTCAGTGCCATCCGGACAGGCATGGCAGAATGGATCCCGAACCGGCGTGCTTCATAGGAACAGGAGGCCACCACGCCGCGGTCTCCCCCTCCGATGATCAGGGGAATTCCCTGAAGGGCAGTATTATTACGTCTTTCACAGGAAATGAAGAACGCATCAAGGTCCATATGTACAATTGCACGGTTCACGTTACAAAACTAGATACAATTTGTATCATTTTTCATATATTTGCTGATACAATTTGTATCAATGTCAGTTTTTTCAGATAACATCAGGTTTTTAAGGACTCAGAAAAGTTTATCCCAGCAGGAGCTGGCGGATAAAATTTCAATGAGCAGGGTAAGGTATTCCAAATACGAAGACGGCCGTTCAGAGGCTCCGTATGAAGTGCTGATCAGGATTTCCAAGTACTTTAACCTGAGTATTGATCTGCTTCTGACGGTAGACATCCGCAAATATCCGCTGGAAGATATCCTCAAGCTGCCGGATAACAGGATCGTGCTGCCGGTTGTAGTGGATACACTGGGCAACAACAGCATTGAGATTGTTCCGCAGAAAGCTTCGATGGGCTACCTGTCCGGGTACAGCGACCCGGAATATATCGAAAGCCTGCAAAGAATTTCTTTGCCCTTCCTGGTAAACGGGAAATACAGGGCCTTTCCGGCTAAAGGGGATTCGATGCCGCCTTTTAAGGACGGTTCATATATTATCGGGAAATATGTTGAAAACACAGAAGACTTAAAACCGGATAAAAGCTATGTTTTCGTAACACTGAATGACGGGATTACGTATAAGAGATTTAAGGCTAAAAAGAAAAAATCGGTAACTGTTGCCGCGGATAATTCATTTTACAGGCCTTATGATATTCCGTTAGGCGAGATCGTAGAAATCTGGCAGTATGCTTCAGGTATTTTCCCGGAGGATTTTGAGCCGGACATCCTGGAGAACCACAGCATCAAAGATATGTTCCTGGAACTGAGAAAAGACATCAGCCGACTGGAAAATACCATTACCAAGGTATAATCTGAATATTGCCGGTCTTATTTCCGGTATTTACTTTATCATACTATACATTTCATATCTATTCCCGTGAGAATACCGGACGAACGCGGGCTGGAACAGACCTGATGCTGCCATTGTACAGGATAAAGATATTTTAAGATGATATTTCAGGCAGGCATCAGATACAGCCGCTTTATTTGCGGATATCATACATATCATGAGTGCTGCCTTAAAAAGACATGCTATAAAAATTTAACAATCAACAGTTTAGAACCTTCTTTAATTTTCCTTCTATTGATAATTTTGCGATAATTTTTGTATGTACTGCAGGCAAAAGATATTTAAATTCAAAAAATATCACTCATTATTGAAAAATTATATTAATTTTATAATCGTTAAACAAAAACAAATAGTATTATGAAAAATCAAATTTTAACATTGGTCTTTTCAGGATTCTGCATGCTTTCGTGTGCTACGGAAAATTTGTCAGCAAACAATGCAGAGGGTATGAAAACGGACCCGATGGTGAACTTCGACAAAGCGATGAAAAGCCTGACAAAGCCCGAAAACCAATCCTCTCCTGAAGAGAAAACAGGGAACGGCGCTGTCCTCAACGAAAAAAGCAAGCAGATCCTGTATCTGGCATCAAAAGAATTTATTCTGTCCAGCGGCATTACCCAGGCAGAACTCACGGCCGGTACTTCCGATAACAGGGAAAAAACCATTTCACTGGCAAACAGGATGTATTTTGAGAAATACCAAAATATCCAGAAACAGCTGAAATCCGAAAAATAATTTTCAGCCGTTCTTATGAATTTTCCATTACAGACCCAATTCATCCATTAAATTTTTATCTATGAAAAAACTCATATTTCTTTTTGCTCTTTTTACAGGCTTCGTTAGCTTCGCACAAGGTCCCCTGCATATTTATAATTATTCAAGCTATGATCTTTCCGGCAGGCTGTATGCCAATTCTCCTTCCAACTGCCTTCCGGAAGTATTTACTATCTACAGTGTACCGGCAGGCCAGATGGTAGATATAAAATCATTCAATACCAGCAACTTATCCAATCCTCCTGTTAATACATGGGGAGTACGGACTTCTCCTGCAGGCGGTACCACTTCAGTATCTCCTCCTTCGGGCCTTCTGGTAACGGTGGGCAACTTTGCCCGCTGGAACTTCTACTGGTTCAAAACACGGTATGCAGGAACTT
The DNA here is from genome assembly GCF_913776365.1 of uncultured Chryseobacterium sp. GTDB lineage: Bacteria > Bacteroidota > Bacteroidia > Flavobacteriales > Weeksellaceae > Chryseobacterium. Next base: position 15,757 of record NZ_CAJYMO010000037.1, read on the forward strand.
CCACCCCGACTCCGGATCCGGATTTTAATATGGGAAGCAACCTTTGCGGAATTTCTTCGGTAGACTATGTGCATGGTGTTGTTACGCAGGCAAAATGGTATTATGAACCTTCTACCAATGAGACGACACTTATTGTAGAGGATATCTGATCTATCCTATCAATAAAAACAAAAGGCTGCTCCGTTATGGAGCAGCCTTTACTGACTGATCATTTAAGATCATGATACATTACAAATTATCCTGACCAGTCCTGACAACAATACAACTACATTTTTTTTATACTTGATATTTTTATGCCATATACGGCCTGTGTATCATATTGAAAAGCAGTGGCAAAAACTTTGAATCGTACAGGGAGATCCTGCGTATTATCAATAACATTGGTAGCAACACTCATGCTGCCATCATCTTTATAGATAGCCGTTGTGACAAAATTGGCTTTTTTAATAATGACAAATTTCATCATTTCATTATTGCCCATATTAACAGTTCCTATTCCACCTGTTGAAAAGGTTACAACACCACCACTGTTATTGGTAGTGGTAACAGCACCTGCAATTCTTTCTGTAGACAAACCAGCAGCAGCAGATGCTGTTATTCCAAATCCTATAGCCCCACCAAAAGGATTGAAATTTAGGCCTACTCTACTTGCACTCCCTTCAATAATAAAATCATCTGTTGCCATTAAAAAAGATTGCATATAATAGGCTATTAAAACTGCATTAAAGTTTTGTCCTACGTAATTGTATAGATCCTGATCAAATCCTATACTCAGTTCATTGTAATCTCTTACAAATTCTTTGTCAAAAGATAAATTTCCCATAGTGACTCTGGACCACGTATTTCCACTGATATCAATTTCTGTCACTGTGGTACTGTCTACCACTCTAAATATTTCCGATGTAATATATTCTGCAATACCATTTGACAATTTTACTTTATAATCTCCGTTAGAATAAGTGCTTAGATTGAAAGAAAAATTAAGCATATTGGAATTCATTAGGTTGACTTTCGAATTATTGATTATTTCAACAACCGTACCTGCCGAGTTTATAATTCTAAGAGAGAAATTATTTGGATTTAAATTAAGATTGGATCCAATAAGAGTAATGATTGTTATATTATTAGAATTAGCGGATTTGGATACAACTCCAGGAAAAATTAATCCCACACTCATCGTATTGGTAGTCCAGCCACCGTTCATACTGGTTTTCCAAGCTGTTTTTTCCGCATCGGACAAGAGAGCAGGCATATTGAGGAAGGGCTGCTTGCCATTGGATTTTCCTACCTGTCCGGCAGCATTCTGGGTAAGCAGTGATGAAAAAGCAGAATTGGCGGAAACGTCATTCAATCCGGTCACGGCATAATTCTGTCCTGCCGTGTTCATTGCCCAGGCTGCTCCCAGGGTCAACCCTGCGCCTGTTACGGATGTAAGCGATGAATTGGCCACGTTTTTCCCCAGGTCGCCTGCTGCTTTCGGACTTCCGTCTGCCATCAACACATAATTGGAATTGAAATACGGCGAGCCAACTTTCGGGTAATATTTGCCGTCGCTCTGCTCTTTGGTGTAAGAGGTTCCGGAAACGGGATTCCCATCATCATCTTCGCTGTCATTGGTGGCCATATTCTCCGGGATTTCACCTACGCCCAGTGTATTTTTCCAGGCTTCAATATGCTGAACCGACAGGCCGGACGCGTCTTTGTTCGCTTTTACAGCATCCAGGAGACTGATGCCCAGCTTATTTTTCCAGTTCTCTGTTTCGGTGATGTTGCTGCCGTCTTTTACGGCGAAATACTGCAGGGACGATGCTTCTGCTTTTTTGGTCAGTGCATTTTCAAGCCCTTCCACCGCAGCCATGGGCACCAGGTCTTTTTTATGGTAATAGCTGTCTATCCAAGCCCAGAATTGCTCCTGCTCAGGCTTCAGGCCGGTGGAAAACCAGCCTTTTAATATCGATTTGTCTGTAGTCATAATATAGGTAAATTTTCTGATTGTAGATAAAGCTGTTGTAAAGCATTACAGGTTTTACGGAAATCAGATAAAGGATCTGAAATTTTAGATATAAGTCCTCTTTTTTATCTGTGTAGCCGCAGTTGCAAGGGCTGCAGGATTGCCTGCTTTTGTAAATGAAATCAGCAATTTCAAAGGGTTTCCTGTGGTATTATTGAAAGTTCCTGCATACAGCAGGCTACTATCTGAGGATTTGTATAAAATCAGTTTATAACGGGTTCCTCTTTTCTGAATGGACACCTGCAGGGTAATGGATTTCTGTTCCCCTGAATATGAATTTACGGTATACCCGACAGTGTTGGTTGCCCCGGACATAATCCTCAGGGCACTCCCGTCTATATAGCCCAATCCCTGTGCCGACGGTGTCCCTCCTGCCCCTACATGTATATTTGCGCCGTCGAAAGACAGTCCTGCCATACAGCTAATGAATCTGTTCATCCATCCTGCACCTGAATTTTGTCCTACAAATACGGCAGATATACTGAATACGATATCGTAATCCGAGGTAGCCGGGAGCGGATTTGCGCTCACGATAGAAGCCGAAGCACCATCACCCTCGCCGGTTACCGAAAATGTTCCCGAAGTATAGGTGGCTGAAGACATCCCGTTGTTGGTTAATACCAGTTCATTATTGGGAATGGCCTGTTCTGAGAAACTGTTGTACGCGGTAATGCTTACTTCTCCCAGGATTACCAGTTTCCTGATGACTTTCAAGGTGTATTCTCCCGTCATAAAAGTATATGAAGATTCAAAATGAAAGCTTACGGCCAGCTCGCTGTTGCTGTTTACGGAATAAGAAGTTACATCGAACGCCGTATCGGGAACCGGGTTTCCGTCCGGGCCTATCAGCTCCATGGTTACCTGATCCAGGCCCTGAAGCTTGCTGATATTCAGTCCGTATATGGTGATCACAGAATCCGCAGTCCCATTGATAAAGTTGCCGTCCATTACTGTTACCAGCTGTAAATAGGTATTGGCGACATCTGTATTCATCTTTGAAATCCAATCGTTTCGCTGGGTTACATTCATATAGTCCGGAAGCTTCATGAATAACTGCGTAAGACTGGCGTATCCCAGCTGTCCGGAACTGTTCTGGACCAGCATGTTCGTAAAAGAAGATTCATTTACTTTATTGGTCAATCCGGTAATGCTGAAGGCCTGCCCGGCTGTATTCCAGGTATAGGCTGCTCCCAGTGTCATGCCGGCTCCTGCTATGGAAGTAAGGGAAGTATTGGCAATATTTTTTCCCAGATCGCCTGCCGCTTTCGGGGTTCCGTCTGCCATCAACACATAATTGGAATTGAAATACGGCGAACTTACTTTCGGGTAATATTTCCCGTCGCTCTGCTCTTTGGTGTAAGAGGTCCCGGAAACAGGATTACCGTCATCGTCTTCACCGTCATTTGTGGCCATATTTTCCGGAATTTCACCTACGCCCAGCTTATTTTTCCAGGACTCGATGTTCTGAACGGACAATCCGGAAGCGTCCTTGTTGGCTTTCAAGGAATCCAGAAGGTTAACGCCCAGCTTATTTTTCCAGTTCTCCGTTTCAGTGATGTTGCTGCCGTCTTTTACGGCGAAATACTGCAGGGACGATGCTTCTGCTTTTTTGGTAAGGGCATTTTCCAGCCCATCCACGGCAGCCATAGGCACCAGGTCTTTTTTATGGTGGTAGCTGTCGATCCAGGCCCAGAACTGCTCCTGTTCAGGTTTCAGTCCGGTAGAAAACCAGCTTTTTAATATTGATTTATCTGTACTCATAGTTTCTACTTTTGTTAGGAAGGGTCAAATTCAATGAAGCGGATAACCCGGTACGGCTGGAGGTTGTTGTGAGGCATATCACCACCTGTAGGGTTTAATTGCAAAGCATTTCCGCCATCTCTAGGTGCTGTCGTATTATCTGATTTACCTCCTCTCACCTCCCCATAATTCCTGACAAAGCTATGAGAGTGACTTGGCATTTCAGGAATTGTTAATTTATGGGTTCTTGTACCTGCCTCTTTTCCAACATATCCAAAATCATTATCACCCTCTATCCAGCCTACCGGAACACGCCCTTTAAGGTCTGTACATTCTTTCCAGCCTGTCGGAATGGGTACCGTAGCCGGCTTGTTCCAGATGGCAATCATGCCGACAGGAATCGGTGAAGGTTTGTTTTCCAGTGCAGTGATCCGGGCTTCAACATCATCCTTGAATTGCCGGATCTGTACCGTAGGGAAAACCCTTCTGAAATCTGTCCACGGATAATTGGTTACACTGGAACCGAAGGTGGCGAATCTCTTATAGAGTACTTTTTTGCTTTCCCCGCTTTCGAAAATCCGGCTTTCCTGATCTTCTGAAATAATTACGGTAGAACCCAACAGGCCGCCGCGGAATTCCAGGATTTCGCCGTTGATGTAAACAACACCGTCCGTAACGGTACTTCCGGTAAGGGCACACCCTGAGATAATGGCGAAATTACCGGCCATTTCTCCTAATGCATTGAACAGCGAGTAAGCGGCCTGCATGCCGTCCAGTATATTGGTAGAAAGGGGAAATCCCCCGATCTGGTTAAAATCAAATCTATTCATGAGTAGGTCTCAATTTTATAGCGTTTAGACGCCAGTTTGTAAAAATTAATGGTTTTCTTCATTTTATATTCATCGTAGAGAAGGCCCTGTGGCACTTCCACCACGAAATCCACTCCGGTATCCGCATAATCAGAATCCTGGTAGAGGTAGATGGTTCCCAGAAACCTGGGCTGTACGTTCTGCAGGTAGATGTACTGATATTTGTTCTGGTTTCCTTCCGAGATCCGGATCCGTTTTTCCTCAGCATCAAAACTATGGTTGAGCGCCGCCCGCAGGTAGCAGACCTGGCTGTTGTGTGTCAGCCTGTACAGGTTGTCGGTACGGGCAGCATTCCATACATCATAGAGATCGGCGACAGGAAAGCAAAGCGATTTCACCCATGCGATCATCCTGGCCTGGCGCAGAAACGGAGGCAGCATCCGCACCGGCAGCTTTGTAAAATCAACATTATACCACATATTCTATCGTGCTTGCATTTTCCAGTTGTTGCTGATACCCGGGATCTCCGGAATTCAGATCGTCGGCAAACAATACTTTAAAGTATCCTGAGCTTGGTATTTTTTTAACGTCCAGGCCGGTAAATGTCCCGTATACGCCTGATGTCGAATCGATCCACCGGGTAGAGGCACCGAGGATGTGAGGAATTTCCACCCCTTCTATTTTCTGCAGCCTGTCGGTCAGGTGGGCCAGTACCAGCTCCCCGTTGAACGGAAGGTCTTTCATATATTGCCTGATGGCTTCCTTTACAGGCTGTTCTCCTCCTCCTCCGCCGGCCCCTGTCTGGATGCGGGTTCCATTAGCGTCCAGTACCAACGGATTACGGTAGATCTTCAGCTGGAGCTTCAGGATATCCGGTTCGTAATTGAGTACCGTAATCCGTACGCCGGCATCCTTGATTTCATTGATATAGGTTTCAAAATTGATTTTCTGATCATTGGGGATCGGGCTGAGTTCCTTGTTGGTTTCGGTGGCAATCTTGATGATCAGCCGGCTTTCGCCCTGGGCTTCGGTAACGGCAGAATATTTTATGACCTTTGAGTTGCTGATCTGATCTTCGCTAGCCGGGATGAATGAATCGGTCTGTATATCGTAATATTCTGTCCTGAACACATCGCTGCCTTCCACAAGGTCAAAACCATGCTGGAATGCAAGGGCTTTATTCCGGTACCACCTCAGCGAGTGAGGCTTCAGCTGGGCAAGGGCCTCATCCACTTCTTCTTTGTGCTTGTCAAAAAGCGTTTCAAGCGTCCAGACGGCTACTGCAACGATGTAGATCCAGAGCTGCCATACTGCTGTTTTACTGTTGGAGGTAAGACCACTGAGTGCCGGTTCCGTGTTTTTGGCAAAGGTGATTCTTTCCTGTATGTCTTCTATTTTTCGTGCCATTATTTTATTTTACTATAAAGTTTTTCTTGATGATCCAATATCCGATACCTTCCGGTTCGGGCTCTATATGGGAAAGGTCCACAGCGGTTGCCGGAACGGAGCTGTTGCTCTGCAGGCTGTACAGCACAAGGCGGTTCATCTCCTTGTCCGTAAATACCTTGATAACTTTCCCCGGCTCTATATCTTCCGTTACGGACCTGCTGTTCAGCATGGCCAGATCCATGGCGTATACTGCGGTTCCGTACAGATAGATGGAAATATCTTCCCAGATCTGCTGTTCGTATACTTTAAAATCAGCTGTATTTTCCATTGATTTCTATTCCTGTTTCCGTTAGTCTCAATTTTTCGATACTGAATCCGTCTGCCTGCATCTGTACCCTGATGTTACGCTCCAGCAGCACATTAATACTGCCGTTTCTGGATTTCCCTATGTCGCAGCCGGTCTCCGGAAACTGTTTCCATTCTCCCTGTTTGCTGAGCAGTACAAGCTCTACGGCCTGCGATTCGCTTGCTCCCGTGACGAAGTCCCCTTCGGCAATCTCCAGATCATATTCGTTTAAAATAAAATCTCTCATTTTATATTATTTTTCCTGCTGTTAACGGTCCTCCGTTAGGCGGACAAGTACCTGTAACCACCGCAGCGTTCAGTTCATCAATAACCGCCTTTGCAATGGCTCCGGCTATTTTCTCGAGTGAGCTGTCGGGGTTATCTGTTTCATTGCGGCATGTTTCCATGGCCTCTTTTATGGTCTTTTTAAGTCTCTGTTCTGAAATAGCCATAGGTTAGTCTTTTAAAAAATTTTTAAACCGGTTCTGGATCGCCTGGAACTTAAAGTCATTGACCAGCTGTATCGTACTTCCGGTGTTGGTGGTAAATTTCATACTGCGGATTTCCAGGATCAGGTCTTCCATCAGGGCCTTTAAAGTTTCTGATTCTTTTTTCAGAAGGAATCCGTCCTTATCAATGCGGAACTCCACATTCTCTATCCGTACCCGGAACTGTTTCAGCTGGGAATAATTGACGACGCATGCGGTCTGCTTGCTGATAAAAACGACGCAAACCAAGGAGCCCTTTACGGGCTCCAGATACATTGATCCGTTTGCGTCATCAGTTACCAGGTAGGCATCCAGAATATCTGCGCTTCCGTCCAGAGGGCGGAGGTCTGCAGTCTTGTTTTCCGCGTCTACTTCCAGCACCTCACAGATTTTTGCATAGATTTCGTCTCCTGTAGCGGCCAAAGCCTGAATTATATCTTTCATGGTGATAAAGGCTGTCCCAATTCGATGTTCTGGCGGTAACCGTTTACCCCGAATGAGATTTCATTTTTTCTGATTAAATACACTCCTTTCTTCCGTTCCGCCGGAGAAATCTCAACAATGTCGCAGATGTTCACTTCGGGCTGGCCGAAGGTTTCAAAAGATCCTTTCAGGCCTCCTTCCTTGTATCTGTCCAGCGACTGCTTTGCATATTTCCTGAGTTCCTCCTCACTGAGCCCGTCGATCCGGATTTTAATGACATCCCCGTCCTTGTCTCCCAGTTCCACGGTTTTCTTACGGTGTTTATTATCGAAACTCATCGCTTCCACCTTCGCCTTGATTTCTTCCCTTTCCCGGTATTCGAAGTTTTCGGAAATGATGTTTTTCCCGTACATGAACCGGTACTTTTGCCGGTGATCCAGCGGATACACCAGTCCTACATACAGCACATTTTCTCCGTCGATGGTCCTGAAATAAGAGTTAAGCATGTATTTCTCCTTCAGCTCCTGAAGTTCATCGGCGATCGTTGCTTTCGAGGTCCGGTAATTCCCTACTTTCAGTGTATCATCCACCAGCCTGAAACGAATTTTCGTATCCTTCAGAATATGCTCCATCACATCCTTGAGCAGCGCGTTTCTGAAAGCTTTCGGCTGTATTTTCTTCTGCTTGAGGAGAAACATGCTGTCTTCACATTTAATAACCACCGGAGTCCTGGCATCCACCGTCTTGATAAAACCGGTAAACCTGAGTTTCAGTTCATCATCATATCCCAGTTCCACCGTTACCTTATCCCCTCTTTTAAGGGGCGTCCTGAAATTATCATTGGCAAGCCCCTGCCATACAATTTTTTTGGGTAAGGTAAGTTCACAGGTATTGGTAAGGCTGGTGATGTCCTGTACAATAGAACAGTTGTTCAGCGATCTGAAGACCCATATTTTTTCACCTTCAATGGTAATCTTACTTTTCAACTTTAACATCGTTCTCTTCTTTTAATTTGATCTCATAAGCATAATCAGACAGCATCTCGATCTTGATGCTCTGCCGGTTCCCGAAAGTTTCCTGTTCCATGGCGTATGACTTGACGACAGCGGACTGTATATCAAAGATGGACAGAAAAGCAGACTGCACGATAAGGGTCTCCTCAGAAGCCAGGATCTTGTGGAAATTCTGTACAGCTTCCAGAGGATAGTCTGCAGAGGCACTCAATGCCCTGGTCCCCAACCCTGTCAACGATGGTACATACATATCCAGGAAATTGGTAATCCCTACCATAATGCTGATGTTGTAATCGCCTTTGCTGATGTACTCCTTGATGGTTCCGTCCCTGCCCTGCAAAGCCGTCGTCACAATATTCTTCTCCTGATTCACGGTGATGATACATTCTGCAAATTCAAAGGTCTCATTATCCTTATTCTTGATGATCAGGCTGGAAAGCGTGGGCACTCCCATCTGGTCTTCTGTAAGCAGGTTCCTTTCGGTACTGTCTGAAATACTGCCAAAGGAAGGCTGCATGCTGTCTTTTGAGGCCAGGGGCTTTGAGGTCTGCATCCCGAACCGGTAAGAAAGGTTGACGCCTGCGCTTTTCACCGTATTTTCCGCTGGCGGAAACTGAAATGATGTAAACTTTTCCATATTAATAATTGTCTTTCTGAGCCAGTGTGAAATCGGCAACCGCCGTTAGCAGGGCTTCCCTCACCATCTGGATAATTGCTTCCTTGCTCATGGTATTGTTCTGGTTGTAGATGTTCATGTTCTCAATGAGTTTTGTAATGTTGAGATTCCCTACGGATTTCTGTCCTCCTCCGGCGCCGGTCCCTGAGCCCATACTTCCCCCGAAAGAGGAATTCCTGGACTGGACATTATTCAGCGCAGAACTTCCGAAATTTTTAAAATTAAATTCTTTGTTAAAGGCAGAATTGGATTCGAAAGCATTATTCTTTTTAGAATTACTTACTTTGTTTTTTTCATTTTCAATGCGTTTATCTGCTTCCTCTTTATTTTTTTCCTTTCTTTTTTGCGCATCAAAATTATCTCCGGCTTCTTTTTTACTTTTCAGACCTTCCTTATTTACATCAAGAATTCCTTTTGGAGAAAATATCTGATCCCATATTTTTTTTACGGGTGCCAGCACTTGCTTGGCTTTACCCGTAATCTTATCTATAACTCCTGATATTTTGGATGATATTTTGTCAAAGGCTTCGGTCATAGGATCCAAAATATGGAAGGAAATCCATTTTTTTAAATCTGTAAAAACATTAGATACTTCTGACCATGATTTACCAATAAAAGCTTTAGCCTTATTAAAGAAATTAATGACTCTGTCTAATTTTTCTTTTACAAAACTTACTGCAGCTTCTATAGATTCATTAATAAACTTTCGGCTTTCAGTGATGAAATTATGAGTTTTCATTTTGGCACTACTAAAAAAGCCGGTTATCTTTGACACAATAAATTGTATTCCCCCAGTCATAATGCTTAAGAGAGGTTTGATAATAACCTGCCAGAGCCGGGTTGCATATACGCCGATATTATGAAATACTGCTTTTCCTGCCCCGCTGATATATCCTAACATTTCCCTGAAACGCTTAGAATGATCCCAAAGCAATTTTATGGCAACCACTACAGCAACTACAGCTGCTACAATTGCCAGTACAGGCAAAATGAATTCTGCAAGAGCAGCCAATGCAATTCCAACTCCTTCTAAAGCAGGAAACATCTCAACTAAACTGCCGGATAAGCCGGCAACTTCTCCTAATCCAGGCAATAAACCTTCTGCCAGCACAGCTCCTTCACCCGCGGCAGGTATTGCTTCCGGTACAGCCGTAGCAGCAGGAGCAGCTCTTTTAAAGAGGTTTTTTGTCCATTTGAACAGGTCACTTATATCATTAAAAGTATCATAGGCACTTTTAAGTTTGTCAATAATTTCGATACCATCCCCTAAAGAAGAAAGAAGACCCTTGGTATCTTTTTTTCCTTCTGATGTTTCCGAACCATTTCCTTCAGATGATGAGGATGAATCTTTCTTAAAAGGTTTCAATAAATCACCGTCCCGTATTCCTCTATACATCTTTCCGATATCTTCGATACTATCATATACCTCCTTTAATTTCTTTACAAATCCAAGCCCTGTATCCAGATATGACATTAAGGTATTTTCTTCTTTTTTCTTTTCTTCCGACTGTTTAACCTCAGAAGCCGCATTAGAAGCCGAACTTTTTACAGACTGAGTAAAATTCTCTTTGTAGGACATTTCCGAAAGCCCCTGTGCCATTGAACTGATTTTTGAAAATTCGTTCATGGCGCCTGAAGTATCGAAGGAAAGGGCTGCCACCTGCGGTTGGGTGATGCTTTTCGTAAGCTCCCTGAACTCTGATGACAGCTCCTTCACTTTTTCAATAGAAGACCTGGTAAAAGAGGAGAAAGAATCCGATAAAGACTGAATGCCTTTTGTTGTTTTTTCAAGTGAAGTGTTAACGTCTTTTACCGTACTGTTCAGATCTTTAAAAACATATACGCTCCGCAACACTTCCAAATTAAATAGTGTATCCATTATTTTATCATAAAAATTCTTCTGTTATTCTTTACCAAACAGGCTGCTTAGAATTTCAGCCTGGTTTTCCAATTTCCATTTTTCCAGCCACGTGGCCTGGGCATACAGCTTGGCCCATTGGGAAAGCTTCAGCTCCTCGGGATCGATATGGAAATTAGACCGTATAAGGGCATCCCCTTTCCAGCGTTCGTATTCACTGTGCTCGCTCTCCAGCGAGCTTACAAGTTTTTTACGGAAACGCTGAAAGAATTCATATGATTGGCTACACACTCCACCGCTTTAAGCTGAAGGAAATCCCTTTGCTTAATGGCTTCATCGGCTGCAATAAGGCAGTTATCGAACAGAGCCTTTGTTCCTTTGATCTCATTGTTTTTCGCAATGGCTCCCGTGGCTTCCAGGGTTTTGAAATCCGGCTCCTTGAAGATTGCTTTGTATTCGTTGCCGCCTTGTTTCACCGTGCCTTCAATTAAAAGCCCGTGTTGGGCTTTTAATTCGGCAATCTGGGTTTCAGTTAACCCGCAGATCGTTTTTTCAGTATTCATGATTATAAAGATTTGTCTACAATGTGTGAAATTAATAATTCCAGTTCCACTTCCTTGCTCATGTCTCCTTCTTTCCAGTCGAAAGCCGTCTTTTTGAACTCGGCATTTTTCAGCACGTGGGTAACGATAGGTCCTGCTTCCGGCTGGTAGCTCACGATGACACTGAACGGGGCAATCCTGTGAAGCTGGCCTTTCGGTGCTTTGGATTTAAGGGCGAAAAGGGTTCCTGAAAGCAGGGTGATTGACGCAGTGGCCTTCACTCTTCCGTACCCTCTGCTTACAGGATGCCTTCCGGCTCCGTAAATATTCTCTTTTTCCTGTTCCTCTTCATATTTTACAGCCCTAATACCGGTTACCGGAACGCCTCCGATGTTTACTACGATATCACTCCAGCCGTATTCTCTTCCGTTGATTAATGGTTCTAATTCTAATGCCATTTCTTAGTTAGTTGTTAATGTTAAACCTATTTTTACAGTAATTGTTCTCAGTGTTCCTACAGGAACAATTTTTAATACCACTTCCAGTTTTGAGTCCCTCAGGATCTGCTGGGCCGGGTCGATGTACACTTTGTACCCGCTTACTTCCCCGTCTCTTACCATCTGGTCGAGCACATCATCACACAAGGCTTCCAGGGAGGCCACTGCAGAATTTTCGAGGTGCCCGGTATCGGCATCGATGTATACCGGTGAAGAAATCCTTGGGGTCAGGGCACGGTTGATTTCGCGGATGGCCTTGTCTACCGCCGTATTGTTTTCGATGTAGGCAAAATCATCATCCATTGATGCAGCAGTGAAGCTGTCGTTGAAGTAGGTACCGGCCTGTCCGGAATACTTCATCCCGAAGAGGTAGCCTTTCTCATGAATGTCCTGGATCTGCTGCGGGGTGTAGGCGCTTAATAAAGATCCGTCACAGAATCCCGGGATGTCCATTTCCCTGGCAAGTTCAGCATCAGCGGCCCATGTTTTGGGATACGCTGTCGATACCAGGTTCTGCTTTTCTACCCAGGCGATGGATTCATGTACTTTTGCCTTGGAACCTGCTCCTAAAACGGCACCGATGGCACTCACGGAAGGTGTGGTATCAGAAAGGAAATGCCCGTATCCTCCCATATCCTGGCCCAGTACAACGCTTACGTTTTCAGATTTCAGGGTATGAAGGTCAGGCAGCACAGTCATATCTGCTTTGTCTACCTTTACCGATAAGAAGGTACTCAATGGGATGTTCAATCCTCTCAGGTATACCGCAACTTCATTCAGATTCCCTACTGCTGCTGCCAGTGCAGATACCGGCCTTTTGAAATCGCATACGGCTACCCTTCTCAGTCTGCCTTCCGCAAAATTCTGAAGCTGCTTCACTTCCTGATAGGTTCCGTCTGAAGTCAGCACTCCTTTTACATAGAGTTTCGCTCCGGGATTTACCCTGAAAAACTCATTGATGTGGTAATGCATTACAGGATTTTGCTGTGCTGTAATACCCTTGTCGGCAAGTTCTTCTGCCGAAAGCACCATCTGGCTCGCAACGGCTGCTTCGCCGATCACTACCAATCCGGAAATATGGTCTTCCCCAGATAATAATCTGTTTAAACCTCCGTTTTCCCTTACAAATTTTACTCCGTTCATTTACTTTTGTTTTTACGAGTGTTATAATTATTTTTTACAGAATTCTGCAACCCGTCGGTGGTTGCTTTTTGAAATTTGAGCATCTTTTTAAAATTTAAATTTTGGTCATTCTCTCTTGTTTCCTGAGGCAAAGTTGCGGCGTTAAAACTTCATACGGAAAGAGTTGTCAGATTTGCAGACACATCTGTAAGATCTTCTTACCAGGCTGTACGATTCTCTTATTCAATATTTTACTCCGTGCAGAATTACCGGAGCTTTGCACCGTCTAACATAAAATATATACCTATGAAAAATGAATTGGAAAACATCCGGACCCGGCTTTCCACGATTGCGGAATTTAATTTTACCGGTGAAGACTGGGGACAGCTGAATGCAGATCCTGCCGCAGCTCCGGAATTTCCCTGCTGTCTCTTCAATATTTCTAAAGCATCGTATAATGACCTTGGGAAAGATCCCGGACAGACGCCGAAAAACAGGCAGTCGGGCAGCTTCAGGCTGAAGCTGAATATTGCGGATCAGGGATCGGAGAACAGAAGCCTGAGCTGGGCAGAGCATATTCTGATGGAGAAAGTACACCAGGCGTTGCATGGATTTTCCCCTACCGAAAAATGCTCTCCACTCAAAAGAAAAAATTATAAGCGTCTAAAGCGCAGTAACGGTTTGATTGTTTATAAAGTGATCTACACTTTTGAAGTAACGAACGTGTAAATTATAAGACGGAACGAGGAGTATTGGTTTTTTCGAGCTCCTCTTCTATCGGAGTATTCAGGATACGGTACAGGGTATCCCTGCTGATGTGGAATTTAGGATAAATAAACTCCCTCCAGATCACGGTAATGGGAGTATAGCGGCAGTCATGTCTATTGAATTCATCCATAACCTGCTGATAACGGAGCAGTTTGTTTCTTCTGGCTCCCAATGATTGTTTTGTGCTTTTCATAAGTATTTTCTGATAAGGTTTTTTTTACTGATTCGGAATATTCAGGCATTCGTAAACGGCTGCTGTGAACTGAGGATGATTTTTGCTGTACTCTGCAACAGGCAGCCAATAATCCTTTTTAGGATCATAATATTCCAGCGTACTGTTCTGGCTGTATTTCATCCTTGGCGGATGCCATTGGTATTCCTGTACGAAGTTGAGCAGCTTTTCCGCTTTTACGGTGAGCCCGTTTTTTTCCTGAAGGTGCCTGTGGATAGAAACCCTGTCATACCATCCCAGTACATGATACATACTGTCTAAAGACAGCGTTGAATTTTCATAATTGATCATTTCCATTTTGCATTGAATTATTGTTATTGAAAGGTGTCTGATGTGTATCCTGCTGCTCGGTTGGATCCGGACGGCCGGAGAGAAAACAGACAGCATACAGAGATCGTGTTTTTTATCTGCAGCAAAGATCAGCAGGCAATGCGTCAAAACTTGTCGCATTATATTTTTTTTTGACCGAAATCAACAAATAATTCACAACAATCTGATTTAAAAATATTTACAGAATTAAAAAAAATGACCGGAGAAATTATAGAAAACACGACAAGTTTTGTCGCATCCCCGGTCTACTTTTGTTTCCCAGACCTAAAACTTATGATATGGACAAAATTACTTTACAACGAATAGAAAAACTTCATCCTTCCGTACGCGAAGAGGTGATACAGATTATCAGAGCATGTGACGAGGCATTAACCGGAAGGGCAAAAATAAGAATTACCCAGGGCCTCCGGAGCTTTGAAGAACAGGAGAAACTCTACGCCATCGGACGGATCACTTCCGGCAAAAAGGTAACCAATGCCAAGGCCGGACAGAGCATCCACAATTACGGGCTTGCCGTAGACATATGCCTGATGATCGATGGAACAACAGCCAGCTGGGATACTGCCAGAGACTGGGACAACGACAAGGTGGCAGACTGGTATGAATGCGTGAAAATCTTTGCCCGGTACGGCTGGGACTGGGGCGGAAACTGGAAAACCTTCAAAGACCTGCCCCATTTTGAAAAAAAGAATCTCCATACGAAAAATGGTCTTATCCAGACCAGCTGGAGGACACTGCAGAAAATGAGCAGGGACAAAAACGGCTATCTCATTTTATAATTCTCTTTTATTTGAATTTATTTTTTAATGCGACAAGTTCTGTCGCATGTCCGGCCTACCTTTGCTTTACGGAAATACCAAAGCACCCTTTATAAAAGCTAAAACCAATAGTTAATCTGCAGAAACTATTGGTTTTACTTGTCTAAAGCCGTCAGGTATTCCTTAAAAAACAAGTATAAAAACAACATGAAAAAGACAACCATTCTTTCTTTGGACGGGGGCGGAATCAGGGGAATTATCACCTGCATTATCCTGCGCTACATAGAAGAACAGCTGCAGTTGTACGACAACCCGAATGCCAAGCTCGGAGATTATTTCGATATGGTGGCGGGAAGCAGTACAGGAGGGCTGATTGCGTCTATTATTCTCTGTCCCGATGAACACCGGAAAGCAAAATATTCCATCCAGAAAGGCCTGGAACTGTATGCTGAACGGGGTGGCGACATATTTCAGGTCTCTTTCTGGAAAAGCATGGTCAACCCGTTCGGGCTGATCAATGAAAAAATCTCCCAGGAAGCCCTTGAAAAGAACCTTAATGAATTTTTTGGAACCCTGGAATTAAAAGAATTAATAAAACCCTGCCTGATAACAAGTTATGATATAGAAAACAGAAGATCAAAAATATTCAATTCCTGGAAGGCCCGTCTGAGCACCGATAATTTTTACGTCAAAGACATCTGCAGGGCAACTTCTGCCGCACCGACGTATTTCAGCCCGGTTCAGATCAAATCCATGTACGGGCAGATTTTCAGCCTGATCGACGGCGGCATGTTTGCCAACAACCCTGCCCTCTGTGCTTATGCGGAAGCCCGGAAGATCCCTTTTGCCGAAGTCCTGAAAAGCCATCAGAAAACCAACCGTCCGACGGTAAACGACCTGCTGATTGTTTCTATCGGTACGGGAATCGAAGCCCGGCCGTATACTTTTAAGAAACTGCAGAAAGCAGGGAAAATAGGCTGGGTAAACCCGATTATCGATATTTTACTTTCGGCCAATGCGGAAACCGTGGACTACCAGCTCTGCCAGATGTTCCAGACCCTGGGAACCAAAAACCAGAAGAATTATTACCGGCTGAACCCTTCGCTGAAAAATGCTTCTCCGGCAATGGACAATGTGCGGAGATACAATATTGAAAACCTTATCCAGGCGGGCCTGAGCTATATTGATGACCACCGGGATGTCCTGAACCAGATCGTACAAAAACTTATCATCAACAAAATATAAGCTATTTTCCTTATATTAACAAGATATAATCTTATGACCTTATATCGGGTATAAGTTCAAAAGGCAATGACCCTGCTGATCGCCATGTGATCAACAGGGTTCTGCTTTGTGTGGTGTATGATTTATTTCATTCTCCATCCATCCCATGAAACGGCCATCAATATATGCGGAGGTCATTATTGCAGCTCCGATTCTTATACCGAACCACTTATATTAAAAATTTTACGGAATTTTTTAAACACGACAAGTTCTGTCGCTTCTGCGTGGTAGCTTTGAAACAGAACCAAAAAATAAAGTCTGAACCGCCATACCTGAACCTTTCCGATAATCATCCCAAACAATCATTAAAACTAAATACCGTTCAATGCAAACCTGAAGACCCTTTACCCCTTTGTTTCAGAAAAAGCTACCGGTCATCACCGGCTTCTGAAACCGGCCCCAACAGAAGTCAATAGCTATAACCGGACTTTCAACGAAAAATTACATTTTATATAAATTATCTGAAATTTTTTTTAACACGACGAGTTCTGTCGCTTCTGCGTGGTAGCTTTGAAACAGGAATAAAAACACAGCCTCTCATTTAATTCTTTAACCTTCTTAAAAAATCCGGTAGGCAGAAAATACCGGACAGCCAGAACCATACCCTATTACAATACCAAAAACCAAACCCAAACCAATGGAAACACCGGATTACCAACCAGATAACCGCTTCGATGAAGACCAGTACACCATAGAATGGAGCGACATCGAAAACGCCGAGATGGACTATGAAAACTATCTCAACGATATTGAAAACTTCTTCCGCGAGGACACGGAAACCGAAATCCCCGAAGAAAGCCTCTACTAAGCACTGACCTGTAAGTTCCCCCTGTCCGGCACAACTGCAATGCTGACAGCCTTATCCAACATCCTTATGATGCCGGACAGCCGGAGCTATGCCTGAACATAAACTTTACCAGCCGGTACAATAAAAAAACCGGTGAATAAAGAACAGACTATTGCAGGAACTTTTTCAAGGTAATGAACCGATAAAGCCACCAGTACTGAACACCAACAATAATGAACAAAACAACAAAATTTTAAAAACATGTTAGAAAAAGAAAGATTAAGATTGCTTTTTGAAAACGGAAAAATCCCCAACCAGGACGATTTCTGGGAATGGCAGGATTCCTATTTTTACAAAAAAGACAAGATCCCCGCCAGTACACTGGACTATGATTTCAGCAAAAAGGCCGATCTGGTAGACGGTAAAATCCCGGCTTCCCAACTGCCGAGTTACGTAGATGACGTCCTGGAATACAATGCTTTGTCTGACTTTCCCGGAAATGGGGAATCAGGGAAAATCTATATTGAAATCCGCACCGGAAAGCAATTCAGATGGAGCGGCGAAAGATACATCCAGATTATCGACACCTCTGCCTTCCAGGATCTGCTTCTTACCAAGCTCGATAAGCCGTCTGAGACCCTTACCAGGCCCGGAGGCAAACATTTTATACCGTTGCTGGATCCTGAACAGTCAACGAAAAAAATTCCGGTCAATGATCTGAAGAAGGATTTTTTCATTACGGCTCCTGCTCTACTGACGGAAGAGGAAAAAACAGGCTGGAGAACCCAGATGAACGGTGGATGGACCACCCACACCATGAGCGTAGCCTATATCCTCCCACCGATGGCAGATCAATCTGACAAAAATACCTGGTTTACGCTGAAAGGAACAGGACTGAACCTGAATCCGGCCAACTTTTCCGTCAGCCTGATGACCGCAGCAGGAGCACTGGCTGCCACTATTCCCAACTCCCAGGTACAGCTGTTCCAGAACGGAACGGATCTTATTTTCTACTGCAACTGCAGCAGCCTGGCGGAAGGCGAGTATAAAATCATGATCTCCAACGGGACAGCATCCTATATCACAGGCACTTCCATTACGGTAAGCAGCAAGCTGTCCCAGGTGGATTTATCAGCAACCCAATGGGACAGGAAATTCTACAACGATACCAGCAGCAACCTGATCTACGGGCGCGGGAATACCTGTGTGTTCTCTACCGATCCGAATGTAAAACCCCTGGAGAATGACCATACCTTTATTACCTCTCTGGTAAGCAAGCCTATCATTCCGGAAAACAGTGACTTTATTTTGAGAGGTGCCATAAATCTTAATGTCTATAACTGGGATACTTCAAGGGATCCTGAGTACTACTTCGGACTGGTAGATGCCAATACGGCTCCTGCCCTTACCAATCAGGCTTCCCCTTTCATCAGGATGGCTTTCAACTTTTATGCATTACGATGGAGATTCCAGCTGAATAAATCAGAATTGCTGAACACCACCAACAATTATGATGCAGCCACCTTCGCAAATTTCAGCTTTATCAGGAAAGGAAACACCATGATTTCCTCCATTACAGTCAATACAGGAACCTTCACAGAGATCGGGACAACAACGCAGAAATCCCTGAAATTCGGGATGTTCTGTCAGAACAACACCATCAAGACGGATGTCTCTGCCGTCCTGCAGGAACTGATTTTACTTTAACCTTTAATACCATTTATCAACATGACAACAGACAACAAAAACAATGCTTCACAGACGCTTTTCAGGTTTGTAAGCTTACGGAACCCGCAATTAACGGAAACCAAAAATAAAAACCTGGGATTCATCCACAGGAAAGATCAGCTGACCGGTATCTTTGATAATGCCGTCAAACCTCAGCTCAGCAATACGGCCCTTGTAAAATTCGGGCTTATGGAAAGGGAGGCTAAAACATTTGCGCTTCTGGCCTTTAAAAAAGAATCGGAAATTGAAAACGATACCGAATTAAACAAAATTCTCAAACTCGGCCGGAAGATAGCCAAAAATGAACTTCTTTCTGCAGTTGATGAGGCTGCAGCCGTTGCAGCTTTCCAGGAAGCGGATGACAATACGCTTACAAAACTATGGAACAACCTTATCTTTCAGGTGCTGACGCAACAGGACTTCTATGTAAAGGAGGCCGTTACCCAAATGCTGAAAGCACTGCACTTCGGGTACGTCTGCACCCTGCAGCCTTCCGATGAACTTAAAAAAATCAACGGCCCCGACCTGAAAGCCAAAGCTCTGGATGCCAAAATCGTACTGCCGGCTTCCCTTTTCTGCGACGGAAACACCGGCACTACCTCTGCCAACGGTTCTTTCAAGGTGGATTCATCTCCTGTGGGGAAAGGGATGATCGGGGCCAATGAGCTTTCTGCTCCGGCACAGCATCTTTTAAAAATGGAAGGAGAAAAAATTGCGGCATTGTCTCTTCTGGAAGTAGAGAAAAAAGCTCTCAGTACGCTGAAATCTGAACTGGAGGATATGCAGAAGACTTTCTATAAACTCAGAACAAAGGCATATGAAAAAGCATACAGGGAATACAAAACCCGGTATCAGCCTGCTATTGATGCGCGTAATGAAGCAATAGAAAGAATAGAAGCCCAGATTACAAGTACTATGACGCAGCAGGAAATTGATAAGCTGTATGCAAGTCTGGATGAATTCAATATTCCTGAATTTACATTCAATTATAAGAATGAACTGAATTTTGAAGATCTAAGCAGCCAATTGTCCGGGGATTCATTTGCTTACTTTGTTGAGCACTTTACCCTGATTAATAATGGCAGACCCTATACTGCCCTTAACTTTTCGCAGCTTGAAATGATTTCAGACAAGGAAATGCTGATCAGTAAAATACCGGTATCGATAACAGATGAGTATGATACGTTTGAAGAAGCGTATGAGGTTTTGAATCAAAAAATCACCGCCAATACTGAAACCCTGCTTTCAAAAACCCCGGTTACAGGACAGGAATTCAGCCGAATAGGCAGCGTATTGGTCCCTGTAAGCAGGACAACGTATTCTGAGATTTCGGGAACTTACTTTCTCAAACTGCAGACTACAATGATTGCTTCCGTTCCCAAACATTCCGTTTCGTTTTACTACAATACGGACAGTACTGCACTTGGATTACTTTCCGCTACCTTAGAAATGGCAACCAACAATGACAATTATCTGGAGAATATTAATTCAATTGATGTAGTGGATGGAAAAGTGATCTTTCCTGTAGTAGAGAGTTCTATTAGAGCGGTCTCATCCGTAAAGGTGATCCTGTACTTTAAAAATGGTGAATCTGCTGTTGTCCTTTATCATGATATGGTTGCCGAAAAAGTATATACGGGAAGATTTTCATTCAGAATCGAAACGGAAGAGCCTGAAGAAGGCGGTGAAAACCCGGATCAGGGCACCACGGTAAACTCCGGGACATTTACGCCTAAACATTTCGGCGTTAAAAGACTGGGGATTGCGGATTACCTGAAAGTAGAACAGAGTGTTCATGCATATGTGCCGGGTGAAGTTTCCAATATTGAAAATGTAATGGCCAGCGAACTCCGCCACAAATCTTCTGTATCCAGGGATTATTCCGAAACTATAGACACAACATCCGAGTCCGTTGAAACTGAAAAAATTTCTGACACCACAAAAACCGAAAGAAGTGAGATGCAGACTGAAGTGGCCAAAGAAATTGAGAAACAGCAAAGCTTTGAGGCCAGCACAAGAGCAATAGGAAAAGCCTGGAGCTGGACCATGGAAGTGGCAGCAGGCTACGCCAATACTACAGCCCAGCATGACAGCACAAGACAGGCAGTAGCCAAATCGCAGGAAATTACCGAGCGGGCTATGGAACGTGTACTGACCAAAATCAACAAAGAACGTGTTCAGAAAATTATACGGGAATATACGGAAACCAATGTGCATGAATTCGATAACCGCGGGAAAGTAAACGATACCAATAATCCGGAAGCTGCCGGACCTAAGCATATTACCGGAGTATACAGATGGGTAGATAAAAAAATGAAGAACCAGATCTACAACTACGGCAAAAGAACCATGTTTGAATTTATGATTCCGGAACCGGCAAAACTGCACCGCCTGGCGACTTTTGCATCAAAAGAAACCGTGAAGGAACCTGTAGATCCGAGAAAAGCCTCCAGGGAATGGATCATGCCGAATTCAAAAGCGGCAACCAGGGAATTGTTACAGCATTGGGCAGACATATACGGGGTGAAGCTTACGGAAATCAAAGAAAAGGCTCAGCACGTTGAAAATTTCCATGATGAGTTTAATGATGATGGCGAATGCGTGGTAACCCAGAAAAGCCTGGCCATTCCGGCAAATTATGTCTGTAAATCCGTAGAAGTCTCGTTTACAGCAACAAAGGAAAAAAGCAAAAGAGGCATAAGGGTTAATGGTGATTTTACCAATGGAATTCTATTTGAAAGATATTCTGCATCAGACGTGTTTACATTAACCGGGTTCAATTTATCAGGAAACTGGGTATTTAAAAACTCAGGATATAATATCGATACCATTGATATCAGCTTAAAACTGAATCTGGAAATTCAACCAAGCTTCATTGATGCCTGGAAACAGGAAAATTTTGATGCCATCATTACGGCCTATGAAGCAGCCTATGCTGAATTTCTGATTAAGCAGAAAGAAGCGGAAGAAAAGGCAAAAGCAGAACAGGCAGGTAACGAAGAAAAAATCGGGAATTTCTACCGTGAGATGGAATCCGTCATTCTTAAGCATAACTGCATCGCCTATCTCCTGCAGGATTACCTAAACGTTTTGGGAAAAAAATTCACCAACGGTACCGAAATGAAGGATTTCAGCATTACGTTAAGCAATGATCTCGACCAATACACGGCACTTGCCAAATTCATGGAACAGGCCTTTGAATGGAGTATTATGGATTATACCTTCTATCCTTACTACTGGGCCAGCCGTGATGAATGGCAGAAGATGTACCTGTCTGAAAGTGCGGATCCCCTGTTCAGAAACTTCCTGCAGGCCGGAATGGCCAGGGTGATCGTAACAGTCAATCCCGGATTTGAAGATGCCGTACAGTTTTTTATGAGCACCGGCAGGATCTGGAACGGCGGCGAGGTGCCCGTGATCGGAGACCCGCTGTATATGAGCATGGCAGACGAACTGAGACAGCCGACAGGACAGCCGCAGGGGAAATACTGGATTACCAGAATCCCTACCACCCTTACCATTTTGCAGGCAGGCTCTGCAGGACTGATCGTGGATCACGCATTGCCGATCTTCCCTGAAGATCATCCGGAGAACTGCGAAAACCCTAAGGACCTGGAAGAAAGCAGCGCCTTCGGAAAACCGGAAGATATTCGTATGATCGGAGGCGGTGTTACAACCAGTACTTTGGATTAAAATTAACCTAATGAAATGGCGGTTTTCTGCCGCCATTTCTTTTTTTAACAATTAAAACTTAAAAAGATGAAACCGATAAAAGCGTTAGGGATTTCTAATATTAAAGCATTGCGATTAGAAGATGCAGAAAAAAAAGAATTACAAGACAAAAAAGAAGTCTCTGATAATGATTTTATACCAATCCTTAGTTTAGATAAATCATATAAAGATCTTAACAAAAAATATCATGCCGTTTATAAAGGAAATGTTGGAGGAAAGAAAACTATATTATCAGAACATCTAAATAATAGAACACAACTGTTAGAAGAAGTAAAAATTACTATCCCAACGGAAATTAGATTAAATGTTAGACAAGGAAATTCAAAAGCTAACGATAGCAAAGGAACAGTAACCGTTATATCAAGAGGAGTAATGTTTAATGATAAAGACAATAAATATGATAAAGGAGATCTTAGGTCTAGTGCAATTATTAAAGATGTAAAGTATAATAGTAATCTTACTATTCAAGCTAGTCCACAAATGATACAAAAAGGGGCATATATTGATTTTTTTGCTAATGACGATGATTGGTTATTCTACTCTGTTTCTAATGTACATTGCGGTCGCATCGCAATTTCAAATACCTCTAATGTAGGAAAAAGACTTACAGAAAATATAGAGAAATTACCAAAGGCTAAAGCATCTGAGAAATTATCTGATAATGATACGTACAATAATCCTGAAAAATCTTTTGCAATTGCAAATAAATATCAAGATCCCAAAGGAATGTGTTTTGCGGTTTCAATGGCAAGAGTTTCAAAGGCATTTTCAGATGTAAATATTAACAATGCTATAAAAGTAGCTACATCAGGTGACGATTATATCTATTCTGGAACAGTTTCAAACAATATTCCAGATAAATACTTCGGATATGGCGTTGGAGCAGCTTTAACAAAGAATGGATATGCAGACTTGGTAACTACAGAGGAAATTTGGCAAGGCAGATTAGAAGAAGGAGCAATGTTACAGTATTGGAATAATCCTAATAAAAAAGATTGGAAAAATTTAAAAGAAGCCATTAAATTTAGTATTGGTAAACCGAAACAAAACTGGCATCCAGATTTTGCTGCTGGGCATTCGGTAATATTTAAAGGTTACATTTTTGATGATAAGGACAACATCGTTGCTTTATGGTGCTACGATTATTCTGGAACCCAAAGAAGATTTGAGAAAGATGATATTGATCATCCAAGACTATTTGTAGGGGCTAACTTAAAAGATAAAAAATAATAAAAATTTTGTGTATTTTAAAATACACAAAATTTTTATATAAAAACACTTATCTTAGTTTTTAAATATTTTAGATATGAAAATACTTTTTAAAACTGTTTTGATAATATTAGGGTTAATTATATACTCTTGTAATGATAAAAAGGTTCAAAATAAAAAAATTACTTCAAGTAGTTATAATTCTCTTGAAGCTCCTCCACCCAAACCTGAATACTTAGACGATAAAAAAAAGTATATATTACCAAGTATAAATAATATTAATGTTGAAGATATTAATCCTGTATTTTTAGGATTATTAAAAAATAAAAAAATATTAAAAACTAAAGGTCTTAATAAAAATAAATACTTTATTAATGGTTTTGCAAGAAACGCTTATAATTTATATTATAAAGGAAAACTTCCTATAAAAGCAGGAGAATATCAGAATGAAGCCGATTTTATAATATATGATTTTATTTATGCTGATTATAATCAATATAAAGTTGCTTGTGATAATTTGAAAAGTGAATTAGAAAAATTAAATATTGATAATAATTATGAATATTTTGATTATTTTAAAGGAAGTTGCTTTGTTTACTTTTTTGATAAAATTAATAATAAAATCACAGCTATTAGTTTTTCAGGAGTTAGTAGAAATCATGAATATGAAATGATAAAAAAATTTGCAGATAAACATAAAAATAAATTTGATGAAATAATTTTTGCAGATGCAACAAATATTAGGATTCTTAAGTAAGAAGAGACTCTAAAAAGATGATAAGTAGAGGCTGCCTTAAAGGGCAGTCTTTTCACTTTATTATAGTAGGTCTTAAGAATTATCTTTATATAAAAAGGCTCTTTGATAGCGGCAAACCTTTATATATAAGTAAGGTAATGCCATTTGAGAATTAGGGTTTTAATATTTTAACCGCCTCAAAAAGAGGCGGTTTTGTTTAAAGTAAAAGCGAACAAGCTGTACATTTATCTAAATTAAAGTCTGAAATGGAGGGCAAAGCTATTACAAAAGAAAACTTAGAAGCTGCCGCTCTAAAAACCTTTACAGGAAAATGGACGAAAAGTAAAGGATATATAAAAGCAGAGTTGTATGATGCAGCAACTCAATTTTCTGCAATAGAAGCTTTAGGAGATATAGAATTAATAACAGATATTAGATTCATTTTTAAAAAATAGAAATATGAGTGATTTAGAAAAATTGTTTGGTATTATAGTTTCACCGATAAACTATAAAGTAAATGGCATGGAGAGCACTAGAAGTAATCGTAAAATTCTTGCTTTAAATAGTTCAGTAGAAGAGGCTGCATATCTGGAAACTGAAATCTTCAAGTTGTATTTTAAAGATTTAGGTGAAAAGGAGTATTTCTTAGAAACAGGATCTTATAGTAATCTTATGGAAGCCTATGAAAAAACATTAAGAGAACTGTTGGAAAAAGAACATAAAGTATCTAAGGAATATTACAATAGTCTTGATGAGTATAGAAAGGTAGTGTATAAAAAATTATTCACTAATGAAGAATTTGCACATAATGATCATCGCTATGATGAAATTCATGAAGTGTTGGATGAATATTATGTTTTTCGCATTAGATTTCACAGAATTACTTATAATTTTTATCAAATTTATTATCTCAAAATGAAATATTTTTATGATAATGGTGATTCTTTGTATATCAGCACTGCATTAAATTATAAAGAATTAGGATTTTAATGCCTAAAGCCGTCTTATTATTGAGGCGGTTTTCTTATAATTAAAAGAATTTAAAGACATAATAGAAAAGAATGATATATTTCAGAAGCTGAAATTATAGAGGCTGTAAAGCAAATTATACTCTATGTATGGGCAAAAGGGAAAGGAGGTGATAAAGTAAAATTAGTAACTCCTTTACAAGAAATTAGAAATTACAACAATATCCGGGACTTGCAAAATTTAGTAGTATTATATTTTAAATAAAAAATATGGCACAATAAGAACTGGATTACCTGGTGGTCTAAAGATTAGATTATAGAAAAAATGGTTTTAGTGAATTTACTTATAATCTTGTAGGCAGTACGTTACGTATTCACGATTATAAGAAAAATCCCTGGTGTAATGATTACGGATATGATAAAGAAGTTTTTAAAAATTTATTAGGCCTAGATTTTGGCAAAGAAGATTTTTATTATAAACCTAAAGCATGGGAATTTATAATAGAAACTTCGGAAAACAAGATCAGGAGGTATTAAAAACTATGAAATACCTTAAAAATTATAAACTTGAAAATGATGATTTCTATTCTGGAAATATGGTTTTTCATGAGGAGATAGAAGAGTTTTTAGGAGAGCTTTATCATTGCAACAATTTCAGGCATAACGAGAAAGGGTTATATAATTTTAATCTGTTTTATAGCATTTAAAAAAGAATTATGAAGGTGGATATCCTTTATATATCACAGTAGCCACTGTAGAAGACCAGAAAAATTATGCGTAAAATCAACCGCCTTTAATGCGGTTTTTTATTAAATTTGATGATAAATTAGGTGGATCTATAGGCTTGAAAAATAAAAGTTAGGAATTATAAATTTAAATTCCACTTGTAAGTTTTACAGGAAAATGGGCAAAAAGTAAGACCTTTTGTGAGGCGGAATTGTATAATTCAAACGGTAAATAAGATGAAATAGATGCATTGGGAAATATAAAACTTTTAGAAATTAGTGTATTTATATTTGAAGAATAGATTATGGAACAACAAAAGCATTATGTATTCTGGTTTCTATGATATTAAGTTATTCTAAACTTTTATATTTATTCAACTTAAACAAAATGAGTAAAATACGTTGTAATGCGCTTAAAAAGATAAAAAGGAAACCGATTATTTTATCAATAAGTTTTTTAATGATTTTTTCATGCGAACAACAGACAGACATAAAGAATATCAAAGATCATCTTCTCTATAAAGATTCACAGGATAATATCTATTTAAAAGGGAAAATTGATATTATGAGTGAAAATAATCATCAATCTAATAAAACAGTATTTTTAGATGATGTTCTTTATAAGACGAACGTCTTGAAATTAAAACAATTTGTAGATACAATATCATTTCACCAAATTGAAATACGTGATGAGAAAGATATTTTCGTTGAAGGTATGTATGAAGATAAAAAATATAAATATATTTTTAGAAATCATCCTGCTTCTTTTTCCAGTATATGGATTTCAGATAAAAATCTCAAAAAACTAAACTAAATCAATATGAATCATGGAAAATTCAAAGAGATTGATTTTAATATTCATATTATTGATTTTTATTTCATGTAATAATATTAGTGAAAAGAACTGCCAACGATGTACAACCACCAAAGACAGCCTGCTTTTTCAAGATAAGGAGAAGAATGAATTATACATCAGATTAAAGGCTACAGAGCGTCACCCATCAATGGAAAAGGAATTGAAAGCAAATAACTATTATATTTTTTGTAATTATGTTAATATATATTCTTTAGACAAGGATGTAAAAATTAAAGAAGTTATAAATCAGAAATCTTTCAGAAAAATTAATGATTATTATTTTAAAGATAATGAATTGGTTTATTTTACTCCCTCAGATCCTAAAGGTGATTATTTTAATGTGTTGGATAGAAAGGAATGGGTGAAATTCAGTAAAAATAAGGACACGCTATACAGCAGGTATGGAGTATTTTATAAAGGCATTTTAATTGATGAAGAAGATTAAGTTACCTGATATTCCAGCAAGTGGTTTATACTCTTTCGATTACAGAATTTCTCAAAGCTATTTATACGGCTGAATAAACCAAAAGTTTCTGTAATTGATGATCTGGTCATCCTCATATCATTTCAACGCTTCATAATTTGATCTGTATATTACAAACAGACCCGCAACCCAAAAAAATCGAAAAAAATTTGAAACAAAAATAAAACACGACACGTTTTGTCGCATTAAGCCTATATATTTGCTTTAAAATTCTGCCATGAAATGCCCATGTTCCATTCGACAAAGTAAAACGCAGCCCGGCTGCACGATAAACGGATCCGAATGAAAAAAGACTTCTACCTCACCCGGTATGCTCTGATTATCAAGAGACTGGAAAGTTCCCCGGCTACTTATCCGCAGCTGGAGGAATACCTGCTGAACTCTTTTGAATTTCAGGACGCGGAGATCAAAAGCTACTCCATGCGTACCCTGCAGCGCGACATCCGGGAAATTTCGGACCTCTTCAACCTGTCCATCCACAACAAAAAGAAAGGCGATAACCGGTATTATATCGAGAGCCGCCCGATCATGGAGGTGGATGAATACAACCAGAAGCTGCTGGAATCTTTCCAGGTGAGCAATGCCCTGAACGTCCATCCCGATTTTGCCGATTTTATCTTTTTCGAAAGCCGGAAACCGACCGGCGTGGAAAGTTTCTATGATCTTTTTTTTGCCATCCGGAACAAAAGAGTGGTGACCTTTGAACATTATAATTACAAAAACAAGCTGATGACCTCCCGCAAGGTCCACCCGCTCGCATTGAAAGAATCCAAAGACCGCTGGTACCTCATTGCCGTCGATACCAAAGACAAAATGCTGAAATCTTTCGGCCTCGACCGGATCAATTACCTGGATGTTACCAAAACAAAGTTCAGGGAAAAATACAAATACAATTTCCGCGAACATTTCAAAAATGCATTCGGCGTGATGAACCTGACAGAGCAGAACCCGCAGAAAATCATCCTTAAATGCAGCCGCCATCAGGGCGAATACATCCGCAGCTTTCCGCTGCACCAGTCGCAGAAAGAAACCAAGGAAACCGCCGAAGGCATCTTCTTTGAATTTTTCCTGCATCCCACCTACGATTTCATGCAGGAAATCCTTTCGTATGGAAAAGAAGTGCAGGTGCTGGAACCCGAAGGCCTGGTACAGGAAATCCGGGATCACCTGCAGGAATCCCTCAACCGGTATCTGGAAAGCTGAAAATCTTACAGGATTAGAGAATTTTTAAGTACATTTACATAAATATACGCCTGTGAAACCGCTTTTCCTCTTTTTTTTCTGCCTCTTTTCGTCCGTCTGCCTTTCGCAGCAGGTTGAGGAATTCAGGAATGTAAAAAATTACTACAACCATCACCGCGTACTTCTGAACCATGAGTTTAAGAAAAAATTTGAGGCGGAAACCAATGTGCTGTTTAAAAATGCCATTAAAAGCGATTTCCTGCTTTTTATGAAGAAGATGGACAGCATCGAAAACGTTGCGTTGATCGGGGCCTTGCTGAAAGTGAAGAACCTGGAAGACCTCAGCAGGCTGAAAAACAAAGCGGCAACGGCAGAAAAGCTTCCGGACATCCTTCCGGAAACGGAAAAATCAGCCGATTATCCCGGAGGCATCAATGCATTACGGCAGGAAGTAGCCGATCTTTTTTATACGGACGGCGTCTATGCCGAAGCAAAGACCGTAAAAGCCAATGTAGCATTCATCGTTGAAAAAGACGGTACCATCAGCCATGTGCAGGCTCAGGGAGACAATTTCACCTTCAACCGGCAGGCCGAAATTGCCCTGTATTCGGTTGCGGAAAAGTTCTCGCCGGCTGTTTTCAAAGGCAATACCGTCAGATACCGGTTCAGGCTGCCTTTAACCATGACTTTTGACTGATCTGATTTTTATGTTTACCGACGAATATTTCATGAAAATGGCCCTGAATGAAGCTGTACAGGCACTCGAAAAAGATGAGGTGCCCGTAGGCTGTATCGTGGTTTCCAATAACCGTGTCATTGCCAGAGCCCACAACCTTACCGAAACCCTGAATGATGTTACGGCCCATGCAGAAATGCAGGTGATTACCGCTGCAGCTAACTTCCTGGGGGGAAAATACCTGAAAGGCTGCACCCTGTATGTAACACTGGAACCCTGCGTGATGTGTTCCGGCGCCCTTTCCTGGGCACAGATCTCTAAAGTGGTCATCGGGGCACGGGATGAACAGCGCGGATTCATCAGCAAACACCTGTCCCTTCACCCGAAAACGGAAATCATAACCGGTGTAATGGAAAATGAGTGTTCTTCTATTGTGAAAGAATTCTTCAGATCGAAAAGATAGCCGGCGGGATCAGCCTTTACCAGGCCATCAGAGCAATTTCCCCAGGAAATAGAGTCCTTTCAGCGTATGCAGCCGGTCCATCACATGGATCTTGTCCGTCAAAGGTTTATACACATGGGAAACACCGCCTGTAGCTACCACGAAGCAGTCATCGTCTACCTCATCATTGATCCGGTTGATAAATCCTTCCACCATTCCGAGGAATCCGTAGACCATACCGCTCTGCATACAGCTTACGGTATCCAGTCCCAGCACCGATTTCGGCTTTACCAGTTCGATTTCCGGCAGCTGTGCCGTCTGGCTGATCAGGGAATTTAATGCTGTGACAATACCCGGTGCAATAATCACGCCCAGTGTTTCCCCGTTTTCTGCGACACAGCTTGCCGTAAGGGCCGTCCCGAAATCCAGGATGATTTTTTTGCGGCCCGGATACAGGTTGTGAGCCGCTACGAGGTTGGCATAAATATCCGTTCCCATCTGCTTGGATTTGGCCACAACTTCCGAAGGCGTGGTGCGGTCTACAATTACAGGATCAAGATCATGAACCTTCTTAACAGCGGCATTGATCACTTTGGTCAGCTGCGGCACTACCGAACCGATAATTACTTTGTCGATTTCTGCTGGCTCGATCTTGTAAGTCTGGTACAGCATGGAGATCTGGACATACAATTCATCCGGCGTCCTGTACGGTTTGGTATTGATTACCCAGGATACTTCACAGTTGTCCTCATTGAAAAGCCCGAACCGGATATTGCTGTTCCCGACGTTGATTACGATTGATTTCATTATTTCAGTAAAGGTAAATTATCAAGGGTAAAATTAATGATTCTTTTTTTACCGGTAAACTTAAAAACTTTAAGAAAGGCAGCTAAGATTTTCATCCGGCAAACCGGTAAACCTCAAAACAATTAATTATATTTAAACCCGAAAATTAAATCCATTCATTCCAATCCCATGAAAAAACTGGTAGTGCTGTTCTTTTTTCTGCTGGGCAGCTATGCATTTTCGCAGACGGCAGCAGCGGCAAAAGAAGTATTTGAAAAGATAAAGAAAGAAGCGGTGATCGACGGGAGCGACACCACCGTTTATAATGTCCTGGATGAATTCTATACCCAAAACCTGCAGGCGGACAACGATGAGATTACTCCGGAAACCGTTGAAAAAATCCAGCGACTGGCTTCTGATCCGCATACCAAAAACCTGCATCTTCTCCTGCTGTTCCTGATGTACCAGCAGCACATCAGCCAGACCTCCGCGGCCGGCAGGAAACCGAATCCTGAATTCCAGACCGAAACCGCAAAGCTGCTGCAAGATGAAACCCTGGCGGTCTACGGGAAAATACCTGCCATCCTCTATATCTACCGGTATGAAGCGCTGGACGGCGCCGGAAAGAAAGAGGATGCCAAAGCGGTTGCAGCACAGGGACTGAAAGAATACCCGGATTCCGTACCGCTGAAAGTATACAATTATCTGACGACCAAAAACGAAAACCTGAAAACCGATCTTATCAAGCATCATTCCGGACACTGGATGGTGAAACAGTTCGGCATTAATTAAACTTAAAAATGAAAAGATTTGTTCTTATGCTGCTGATGATCATTTCATCGCCTGCATTTTCCCAGAAGCCTGCCCGGATATATCCTGAAGTGAAGCAGGACAGCGTTATCTATTATGCCGACAATATAGAGATCTATCCGGTTTCCCTGTCTTTTTCGGGGCAGCCTTCACTGGAAAATCTGAAAATGCCGGGAAAATTCCAGGCAGTAACGGTGCTTCCGCCTTCCACCACAAGAAACAAGGTCGCAGTGTTCCTCATCAGTGACAGGAAAAAGGGATGGAAAATTAAAAACATGCCCAATTATTATACACTGGCCGGCGATGCTACCGTGAAAACATATGATGCCGGTTATGTATATGACCTTCCGTTCCGGAAAGGACAGTCGTTCACCGTTCATCAGGGATACAACGGCACCTTTTCGCATAAGGACGAGAACTCCCTGGATTTCACCATGCCTGAAGGAACGGAAATCACAGCTGCCCGGGAAGGAAAAGTGATCGACCTGGTACAGAGCAATAACAGAGGCTGCCCGACCGTCAGCTGTGCCAACCTCGCCAATTATGTCTCCATTATGCATGCGGACGGAACTATTGCCCAGTACTTCCATCTCAAACAGAACGGCGTTAAAGTAAAAGCAGGAGATTCCGTAAAAAAAGGAGACGTCATTGCCCTAAGCGGAAATACAGGCTGGAGCAACGGGCCCCACCTCCACTTTGTATGCTTCCTTCCCGATGCTGAAAAACCAAAACAGAAAAACACCCTGAAAACCCTCTTCCGGACCGGCGACGGAACCGGATCCGAATACCTTACGGAAAAGAAGACCTACTCAAAACAGTATTAAGGGATATAAGGGAATATAATGTATAATGTATAATGTATAATGTATAATGTTCAATTTATCCATATCAACAATTATCCATGTTATATCCAATCATGTATATAAAGAACAATGATATTCTGTTCCAAAATACATTAACTTTTAGGGGCCCTTTGATTTGGAGGAAAAACATAGGAATTTTACTATAGGA
>NZ_CAJYMO010000038.1 GCF_913776365.1 uncultured Chryseobacterium sp.
CAAAGAGACTCCCGGAATAATCGAGGGTAATGATATTGCAAAACTTTCTGAACCCTTGAAGGCGATCGCTGCTTTATACAGTGGTCTAGGAGGTTCAGTTGTGAAGATGGGAACTGCGGCCTTACAAAGGCTTTGGGACTTGGAAAACAGGGTTCGCAGCAACAGAAAGACCTGGTGAAAAAATGGTTTCGGAAAGATGCAGCAGCAGAACAATTGATTAAGCAGGATTTTTACCAGATGCCAAATTCTTCTTCCAATTTTTCGGATTTCCGGTTCCTGACTTTCGAACAGAAAGGAGATACGGTAACGGTAAATTATAATTTAATGACTTACAGCCATGGAGAGATCGACTATATCCAAGGGCCGGACAAGTTTGTCATTAAAGGAAATACGATAGAAACCCTTCACCGGAATATCTGGAAAGACGTAAAGTAATCACAACAAGTTGTTTGTCTTTTGGAAAACGGTTTTTTTTAAAGCAGAAGGAGCGATCCGTAACAGTTATCTTTGGTAATCGACAAAACCCCGATTATTCAAAAAATATGATGTTTTACCAAAAATTTCCAAAATACATTTATTACACTTACATTTGTAGAAATGGAAGAATTCGTAGTTTTAGTAAATCCCGAAGATAAAGTTCTTGGCCTTATGGAAAAGCAGCAGGCCCATGTTAATGGCCTGTTGCACCGTGCTTTCTCCGTATTCTTATTTAACAGGAACGGCGAAATGCTGCTGCAGAAAAGGGCTTCGGGTAAGTACCACTCTCCGTTGAAATGGACCAACGCCGTCTGTTCGCATCCAAGGGAGGAAGAAACCTATCTTGAAGGGGCTAAAAGAAGGCTGAAAGAAGAACTCGGTATCGATACGGAACTGACGGAAAAATTCAATTTCATCTATAAAGCGGACGTCGGCAACGGACTTTGGGAACATGAGCTCGACCACGTTTTTACCGGTATTTTTGAAGATGAGTTCCAACTGAATACCAACGAAGTGGAGGAAGTACGTTACATTTCCATGGAAAACCTGGATAAAGAGATGACTGAAAACCCGGAACATTTTACAGAATGGTTCAAGATTATCCTGGAAGAATACAAACACCATTTTTCAGACCGATGAAAAGATTAACTGCAGCCATGTTGATTTTTATCGGATCATGGGTATTTTCCCAGTCGGTTCCGACAAAAGTCTATGAAAACGACAACTACTCCATCACACTCCCCGAAGGCTGGAAGGTGACGGACGACAGCAACATCATCAATATTTTTCCCGGCAATGAAGTTGGTGCGATTACCATCTCGGAATACCACGACCTGAACCTCCCGAGAACGGAAACCAAAAAATTCATCCTTGCTTTGTATAAATCTTCGGATGAAGAAAGCAAGATCAAAACCAAGAACGGAAAGAAAGGATACACCGAGTACCTGTATACATATTTTGACGAAAAACAGAAGCTGGTCTGGACCACCAAAGTCCTGCAGAAGGATAAAGATCTCTTCCTGGTTACCATCAACTGCGGACAGAAATACTGGAACGGGAATTATATGAAGCTTTTCAACGAAGCTTTCGACAGTTTTAAAATAAAGAAATAAATATAAAATTAAACATGAAGAAAACAGCATTGTACGACAAGCACGTATCATTAGGTGCTAAAATCGTACCTTTCGCAGGATTTGAAATGCCTGTACAATACTCAGGAGTTACCGAAGAACATTTTGCCGTAAGAGAAAAAGCAGGCCTGTTCGATGTTTCCCACATGGGACAGTTTTTCATTGAAGGAGCGGGTTCCAAAGAACTTTTGCAGTATGTGACCACCAACAATGTAAATGCGCTTGAAAACGGTAAAGCTCAGTACTCTTGCCTTCCGAACGAAGACGGAGGTATTGTAGATGACCTGATCGTATACAAAATGGAAGACGATAAATATTTCGTGGTTGTCAATGCTTCAAATATCGATAAAGACTGGAATCATATTTCCAAATACAACACATTCGGGGCCAAAATGACAAACGCCTCAGACGATATGTCATTACTAGCTGTTCAGGGTCCGAAAGCAACGGAAATCCTTCAGAAACTGACGGAAAGCAACCTTTCCGAAATTCCTTATTATAACTTCACCATAGGTTCCGTGGCTGGGGTAAACGATGTCATCATTTCCAACACCGGCTACACCGGAAGCGGAGGTTTTGAAATCTACTTTAAGAATGAAGATGCCGCAACCCTTTGGGATGCCATCATCGAAGCAGGTGCTGAAGAAGGAATTATCCCTTGCGGTCTGGCTGCCAGAGATACCTTACGTCTCGAAAAAGGATTCTGTCTGTACGGAAACGATATCGACGACACCACTTCCCCGATCGAGGCCGGCTTGGGATGGATCACGAAATTCGATAAAGATTTTGTTTCCAAAGAAATGTTTGCCCAGCAAAAAGAAGAAGGCGTTACCCGAAAATTAGTCGGTTTTGAATTAACTGACAAAGGCGTTCCAAGACACGACTATCCTGTGGTAGATGCCGAAGGAAACGTGATCGGAAAAGTAACT
>NZ_CAJYMO010000039.1 GCF_913776365.1 uncultured Chryseobacterium sp.
ATGACTTTCACTTTGAGAGCATCCTTTTTTTCATGGACCTCAGTGAGGTCATGCCAAGCCGGCAAAGTGCTCAAGTTTTTTATCAAATTCTTTAAAAGCTTCCAGTCGCCGGCTTGGCATGACCTCACTGAGGTCCCTGAAAAAAAGGATGCTCTCAAAGTGAAAGTCATCAGGGTTCTTCATTTTTTTTACGAATCTTGAACTGTTTTTTATCAGCTCATCATAATCCTCATCATCTCCGGATTCATGCTTGGCCATCAGCATCAGCATTCTTGTATGGAACAGAAGATCCTCCTGCACATTTCCTTTGGATTCGATTATCCTTGAGCAATACAGCACGGTCTCATCATATTTTCTGCTGCCGAAAAGCATGGCGGCCATTTTGAGATACAGGATCATGAAATGGTGTTCATCAATCTTATCCCGGAATTTTTCCATTTTCATCTCGATCTCTGGAATAAGCTTTGAACCTGCAAAAAAATCCCCTTTTACGAAATGGATGTTCATCAAAGTATTGGAATGGGTAAGAAAAACAAGGGACTGCAGGTTCTCGTTCTGGGCAAAGCCCGAAGCCCGGACCCTTTTGTTGAACTCTTTAAAAGACTTTTCCAACATATCAATGTTTCCGTAAAGGAAAAGGATTTTCAGCAGATACGTATTGCCTTTCACATACCATACCGGATGGCTTGCGATCATTTCAGGATGGGTATGAAACAGCGTAACCCACTGGAAAGCGTATTTCAGGGTATATTTATAATCCTGCAGCAACTGGTTTTTCCAGACATGCGCTTTGAAATACCATAGTCTTTCTGTAAAGTTCAGTTTCTCAAAACTGATTTTCCGGATCCGGGCATTGAACACTTCCATAATTTCAGCGCGGCCGGCATCGTTCTTCACATAGCCATGGGTCAGCATTTCACTGTATAGCTTCAGCGACAGGTTCGAAAGTTCCGTTGCGTAATGATTCTGCCTTCTGATTTCCGTCGACTGCCGGATCAGTTCGTCCGCCCGGCCTTCGATGCTCCGGGTAATGAACTGGGATTCGATCACTTTTTCAAGATCAATAATCTCGGAAACAATCGTCTTCTCATCGAGTTCCAATGCCGTCTGTTTGGTTTTGTCCAGGATTTTCAGTGCCTGCTTATACAGTCCTTTCTGATACAGGATATTGGCAAAATCCAGCTGCTCGCGGAGCTGGATCCGATAATTCTGGTGGCTCGGGTTCATCCGGAGGCTGATCAGGATCTGTTTGTACAGATGGGCTTTCAGGTTCGACAGCTGTTGCTTGGTAGAAATTTTTTTTCCGGTAATCACACGCTCATCGTATTCCTTCATTTTCTCCATCTCTGAAAAGAGCAGGAGGAACTTCGCATCCACGTTAATTCCAAGCCGGTTCACATAAAGCCTGAACTGCCTCTTTTCAGAAGTTGTCAGTGATTTGATCAGGATAAATAAAAAATCTTTATGCAATTCTGCCATCGTAAATTAGAAGGGTTTAACGTGTTGAAAAACAATTGAATATAAATGAAAACAATAATTTTGAACATTGTAGTTTTCACAAAAACCGGAAGGGATTAAATGGATCGTCTTTCTAGTTTTGATTCAAAATTAAGTAAAAAACTTCATTATGAATTCCGAAAAAATCGAAATCTTTGATACCACGCTCCGGGACGGAGAGCAGGTCCCCGGCTGCAAGCTGAATACGGAACAGAAATTACAGATTGCGGAAAGGCTGGATGAACTGGGCGTAGATGTTATTGAGGCCGGTTTCCCGGTTTCCAGTCCGGGAGATTTCCATTCGGTTTCGGAAATTTCAAAGTTGGTAAAAAATGCCAGGGTCTGTGGATTAACCAGAGCGAACCGGAAAGACATCGATACCGCTGCGGAAGCCCTCCGTTTTGCCGCCAGGCCAAGAATCCACACCGGAATCGGGACCTCGGATTCCCATATCCGCTTCAAGTTCAATTCTAACAGGGAAGATATCCTGGAAAGGGCGGTACAGGCTGTTGCTTATGCGAAAACGTTTGTGGAAGATGTGGAATTTTATGCTGAAGATGCCGGGAGAACGGATAACGGTTACCTGGCCAGGGTCTGTGAAGCGGTAATCAAAGCCGGGGCTACGGTACTCAATATTCCGGACACCACGGGATATTGCCTGCCTGAAGAATACGGTGAAAAAATTAAATATTTAAAAGAAAATGTAAACGGTATTGACAGAGCCATCCTGTCCTGCCACTGCCACAACGATCTCGGAATGGCAACAGCCAATTCGATTGCAGGGGTCATCAACGGGGCCCGGCAAATTGAATGCACGATCAACGGGCTGGGCGAAAGAGCAGGAAATACGGCCCTGGAAGAAGTAGTGATGATTCTGAGACAGCATCCGCACCTGCATCTGCATACCAACGTACAGTCCAAACTGCTGAATCCGGTAAGCCTGCTGGTTTCCGAACTCATGGGAATGCCCGTGCAGCCAAACAAAGCCATCGTAGGTGCCAATGCCTTTGCCCACAGTTCAGGAATCCACCAGGACGGCGTCATCAAAAACAGGGAAACCTACGAAATTATAGATCCTTCAGAAGTAGGCGTGAATGCTTCAACAATTGTGCTGACGGCAAGGAGCGGCCGCTCTGCACTGGCATACCGGTTCAAGCACATCGGCGTTGAGGTAACTAAAAACGAACTGGACTTTCTCTATGAGGAATTCCTGAAAGTAGCAGACCGCAAGAAAGAGGTGGTTGATGATGACCTGAGCTTAATGATTGAAACCGCCACCAGAAAGATAGGATAGATTCAACTGAACAACGTAAAATGAATACCGATAAAAAAACACTTTTCGATAAAGTCTGGGATGCCCATGTCGTGGAAACCGTCCCGAACGGGCCTCAGATCATCTATATCGATAAACATCTGATCCACGAGGTCACCAGTCCGCAGGCGTTTGCGGAACTTGAGTCCAGAAACCTGGAAATCTTCAGGCCCCAGCAGATCGTAGCAACGGCAGACCATAATGTTCCCACCTGGGACCAGGACAAGCCGATCCGCGATGAATCTTCACGGAACCAGGTGGA
>NZ_CAJYMO010000040.1 GCF_913776365.1 uncultured Chryseobacterium sp.
CATCGAAAAAACGGGTACGCCGGTGGTTATCAGCCAACCCTGGCAACTGACTTTCAAAGAAGGCGGGCCCGGGCTTCCGGAAGCGAGGACCATAAGCAGGCTTCAGCCCTGGACGGATTTTACGGAAGATGTTTCGACCCAATATTTTTCAGGAACCGGAGTGTATACCGCGTCATTCAGATTAAAGAAAAACAAGGCGGATGAGACGGTGCTGAAATTTGATAAATTGTATGAAAGTGCAAAAGTCATCATCAACGGTCAGGACGCAGGAACGGTCTGGAGCCTTCCGTTCGAAATCAAAGTCGGAAAATACCTGAAGAAGGGAAACAATACCATCCGGATTGAGGTTTCCAACCTGATGGCCAACCGCATCCGCTATATGGATCTTAATAAAATCCCGTGGCGGAATTACCACGAAATCAATTTCGTCAACATCGATTATAAACCGTTTGATGCTTCCGGCTGGAAAGTACAGCCTTCCGGTCTGGATGGGCAGATTCAATTAATTCCTGTATATTTCTCAGAATAAATAAGTAAATGAGTAAGTAAATAAACGATAGCCTTTAAAAATGGCACTTCGCGATCTACACTGAGTTTACGCCTTTGCGAACTTAAAAACAGTTAGTAGTTAAAAAATCTTAGTGGACTTTGCGTTAAAAAACAAGAGAAACAGGCTCAGTTAAAAAGTAAGTATTTATGAAACAAACCATAGTAAAAACAGTAGCATTAGGAAGTCTTATCACATTTGGATTGTTCAATGCCCAAAGCAAACCGAAAGTGGTTTTAGATCATTATTTCAACAACGAAGGACGGGAAAATAAAGAAACCAAAGCCCTGGAGTCCTGGCATTATACCTGGAACGACACCACCAACGGAGGCTTTTCTTTATTAGGCGAAATCTTCCAAAAGGAAGGGGCGGAAATCACCACATTGACCAAAGCACCGTCAAAAAAAGACCTGCAAAATGCTGATATCTACATCATTGTTGACCCGGATACTGACAAGGAAGCATACGGAGGAAAAGCCAACCTGGTGGATACTAAAACAATAAAGAACCTTGAAAAATGGGTTAACAACGGCGGTATCCTCGTTCTGTTGAGCAACGATAACGGCAATTCTGAGTTTGCCTATTTCAATAAACTGGCGGAGAAATTCGGGATTCATTTTAATGATGACAGCATCAACCGCCTGAAGGGCAGGGAGTTTGAAAAAGGTGCAGTCTATGTGCAACCGGGAAATGAAGTCTTCTCAGAACGTAAATTATATATGAAAGAAGTGAGCACCATCACGGCAAAATCACCGGCGAAGCCTTTTCTCTATGCTCAAAATCAGGTAATTGGGGCTATCGCAAGAGCAGGGAAGGGAACTGTTTTCGCTTTGGGTGATCCCTGGTGCTATAATGAATATATTGACGGGAAGAAGCTTACAGAAGACTTTTCCAATAATGAAGGAACCGGAGAATGGGTAAAATGGCTGCTGAAGCAGATACCCGTAAAATAATGAGAGCTTGCGCAATCGATTGAAATTTTAATTATACCCTTAAAACTCATAAGGTATTAAGGATCAATTGAAGTGGCCTTCCGCCTGTTTGATAAATATAGTTTTACATCCGGCTTTAGCCGAAACTCATAAAGTACAGGATTTTGCTTATGAAAACCAGATACATCTTCATGACATCCGCCCTTTTGCTTTCACAGTCCTTCTCTGCGCAAAGGCAAATGGAATATTTAAAACGCGGAATTGTAGCCATCCCGGCGGATTCCGGAGTTTTCGTAAGCTGGCGCCTGTTGGGAACGGAAGCTCAGGATACACATTTTGAGGTGTACCGTACAGAAAATAACCAGACCGTAAAACTGAATGGAAAACCTCTGCGTAACGGAACCTGTTTTTTAGATACAACCGCTGATAAAGGAAAAAATTACACCTATTTCGTAAAATCAAATACGCTGCATCAGGAAGTCGACCGGGATTTTGCCAGATACACCGCCAACCAGAAGCCTTACCTTTCCATTCCGCTGAAAACGCCTGCCGGGTATACGCCCAACGATGCATCGGTGGCTGATCTGGATGGCGACGGCCGGTATGAAATCATCCTGCACCAGACCGGACGGTCACACGACAACAGCCAGAAAGGAGAGACAGATCCGCCGGTGATCCAGGCTTATAAAATGGATGGAACATTTTTGTGGGAAATCAATTTAGGCAAAAATATCAGGGAAGGTGCGCATTACACCCAGTTCCTGGTCTATGACCTGGATCAGGACGGAAAAGCGGAAATCGTAATGAAGACTGCGGACGGAACCCGGGACGGTAAGGGGAAGTTCATCGGCGATCCGGCCAAAAGCTATGTCAATGAAAACGGGATGATCCTTTCAGGACCGGAATTTCTGACTGTTTTTGACGGCCAGACCGGAGCCGAAATTCACACCGTCAATTATCAGGTTCCAAGGTTTGCGGGCAGTCTCTATCCGACTGCTGAACAGATGACTGAAACCTGGGGTGATGCCAAAGGAAACCGTATCGACCGTTTTCTGGGCGCGGTAGCCTATCTGGACGGGAAAGCACCAAGTGTAATGATGTCCAGAGGATATTACACCCGGACTGCGATGGCTGCCTGGGATTTCAGGGATCAAAAACTCAGTCTCCGCTGGCTCTTCGATACCGAAAGTTCGGAAGAGAATAAAAAATACCGCGGCCAGGGCAATCATAATCTCAGCGTTGCCGATGTGGATCATGACGGTAAGGATGAGATTATTTTCGGTGCCATGACTATTGATGATGACGGAAAGGTGCTGAACAGCACAGGGTATGGCCACGGTGATGCCTTGCATGTAGGCGATCTGGATCCTTCCCATCCGGGACTGGAAATTTTCGATATCCAGGAACGTTTCGATGATGCCGGAGCCCATTTCAGGGATGGAAAAACAGGAAAAGTGTTGTGGAAGCTGCCCTCAACCGTGTACAGCCAGGCAAGTAAATTCCAGGGCCCGGGAAGAGGCCTGTCTTTAAATATCGATCCCCGCTATCAGGGTTCGGAATCCTGGGCAGCAGGTGCCGGGCTGAAAGGCGTTTATGACGCAAAAGGAAATAAAATAAGCGAAAGTGCCCCGGCCTGCAATATGGGAATCTACTGGGACGGCGATTTTTTAAGCGAAATCTTAGACGGAACCGTAATTTCGAAATGGGACTGGAAATCATCAAAATCCGATGGGATGTTCGATGCAAGGGATTTTCAGTGCGAATCCAATAACGGGACCAAGAAGAACCCGTCTCTGGTGGCGGACCTGTTCGGCGACTGGCGGGAAGAAGTGATGTACAGGACGGCCGACAACCGGGAGCTGCGGATTTTTTCAACAACGATTCCAACCAATCACAGATTGTATACGTTAATGCACAATCCGCAGTACCGGTTGAGCATTGTGTGGCAGAATGTAGGGTACAATCAGCCTCCGCATACGGATTACTACCTGGATGAATCGGTAAAGCAGGTTCCTCAACCCGATATAGTTACAGTAAAAAAAGAATAATACCTATAGCGCAGAGTCAACTTTACTAAAAATAAAATAAAATAAAATAAATAGAATGAAAAAGCTATTCAAAACAGGTTTTCTGGCACTCATCATCGGAGGCCTGACTTCCTGTTCGGTTCAGAAACAGACTACAGCCTTAAAGGGGGAACTGCCGGATAAGAAGCAGGTACTGGAAGTGGCAGAACTGGCCAACCGGTATTTTATGGACAAATGGCCGGATCCGGGAAAAGAAATTGTAGGCAAGAAAGTATGGCCCAGCAACCTCTGGACAAGAGCCGTCTATTATGAAGGGCTGATGGCGCTTTATCAAGTGGATCCCAAAAAGGAATATTACCGGTATGCAATGGACTGGTCCCAAAAGCACAACTGGGATCTGATGCGCGGAACCTATACCCGGAACGCCGATCACCAGGCATGCGGGCAGACCTATCTTGACCTGTATGAAATCGACGGTAAAAAGCATCCTGAGCGGATTAAAAACGTAAAAGCAGCCATGGACAGCATGATGGCTACTGACAAAGTGGACGACTGGTGGTGGATCGATGCCCTGCAGATGAGCATGCCGATTTTTTCCAAGCTGGGAAGAATCACCGGAGACCGGAAATATTTTGACCGTAATTACGAAATGTATGCCTATACCAAGTACCGGCATGGCGGGAACGGACTGTACAATCCCAAAGATAAAATCTGGTGGCGCGATAAAAGTTTTGTTCCGCCTTACCGGGAACCGAACGGCGAAGACTGCTACTGGAGCCGCGGAAACGGCTGGGTAGTAGCCGCTCTGGCACGCACCCTGCAAGATACGCCGGAATCAGATCCCCACTATAAGGAATACCTGCAGGATTACCGGGATCTGCTGGCAGCACTCCTGCCCGTTCAGCGGGAAGACGGCTTCTGGAACGTCAGCCTGCATGATCCTACAAATTTTGGAGGAAAAGAAATGACCGGCACCGCCCTGTTTGTCTATGGAATGGCCTATGGCATCAACAACGGATTAATCGACAGGAAAACCTACCTGCCGGTGATCACAAAAGCCTGGAATGCCATCATACAAGACTCCGTGCAGCCCAACGGTTTCCTGGGCTGGGTGCAGGGAACCGGGAAAGAACCGAAAGATGGCCAGCCCCTGGCCATCGACAAAGTCCCGGATTTTGAAGATTACGGACTCGGGTGTTTCCTGCTGGCTGCCAGTGAAGTGTACAGGCTGAAGTAATCATTCTGTAAAACCGTAAAGGGTTGCAGTATCATAAGACCCGGCAGGTTTTCCCAAAACCTGCCGGGTCTTTTTATGCTCGGTTTAAAGCAACAGATAAGCCGGAACGTTTAACTGACCGGTCAGACCGATCAAGGGCGGGGCTATTGAGAACAGATCGGTTGAAAATCATCAATCCTGACAGACTTACCATCCTGCATACACAACATGCCGTAAGTTGGTCAATGGATCGATTCAATAAAATGGCCAACAAGTAAATGTCTCATGGTGCTGATCTACACCTGGCAGGCTTCGGAATCCGGCGTGTTTTTTTCTGATCAAAGAGGAAAAAGATAGGCCTCAGGCTTATTTTGGTGAAAAGTATTGTGGTACCTGCTTATTTAAAATGCTTCTAAGTGCATTGAAAGCAGGGTTTTAAAAAATCTTTTTGAGACAATATAAAATTCCTTATTTTTCAATGTTTCGAGCATGACAGTACAAGATGCGCAATCGATTCCATAACTGTAATTTTCAAATTCAATAGATCATACGAAATTATGAATGCATTATTAGGGGTTTTGTTCCATTTCCTGGGCGGCTTTTCTTCAGGAAGCTTTTATCTGCCGTATAAAAAAGTAAAGGGCTGGCAGTGGGAA
This sequence comes from uncultured Chryseobacterium sp., assembly GCF_913776365.1. Taxonomy (GTDB): domain Bacteria; phylum Bacteroidota; class Bacteroidia; order Flavobacteriales; family Weeksellaceae; genus Chryseobacterium. Next base: position 5,379 of record NZ_CAJYMO010000040.1, read on the forward strand.
ACTTTCTGGCTGATTGGCGGGGTTTTTTCATGGGTCATTGTTCCGCCGCTGGCTGCATTCCTTACCATCCCGGATTTCTGGGAAATCATCCGTAATGAAAGTTCTTCCATTCTGGGGTTTACGTTTCTCTTCGGTGCCCTTTGGGGAATCGGGGGATTTATGTATGGTCTCGGCGTGCGGTATCTGGGCGTTGCCCTGGGAAGCAGCATCATGTTGGGACTTACAATGGTCATCGGTTCGCTGGTGCCTTCCTTTTATTATGAATTTTTTCCACAGGACGGTAAAGACAGCATTGGCCTGATGCTTTCCGGCGCATGGGGACGGATGGTCCTTTTAGGGCTGGCAGTCTGTGTCATCGGAATCATCATCAGCGGGAAAGCCGGGGTGATGAAAGACCGGGAGCTTCAGACCGGGTCCTCAGACCCGCACGGGATGCAGGTGAAAACGGAATATAAATTCGGACTCGGGCTCACAGTAGCCGTCATTTCCGGAATTCTGAGTGCATGTTTCAACTTTGGGTTGGAAGCAGGAAAGCCGATGGCCCATGTGGCCAATGAAGCCTGGAAATCGGCCCATCCCGGGCAGGGGGAATTCCTGTTTCAGAATAATGTCACCTATATCGTAGTCCTCTGGGGCGGAATGGCTTCCAATCTTATCGGCTGCCTCTATCTTTCATTCAGAAATAAATCCTACACCGATTA
>NZ_CAJYMO010000041.1 GCF_913776365.1 uncultured Chryseobacterium sp.
CGAATGCAACCAGGCCATTATGATCCGTACTTTTTTAAGCAAAAACAATACGCTGTACTACCAGGCCGGAGCCGGACTCGTCGCAAAATCCAACCCGGAAAGCGAACTTCAGGAAGTGAACAATAAGCTGAATGCTTTGAAAAAGGCAGTGGAGAAAGCAGAGAAGCTTGTTGATAGTTGATAGGGATTGGTTATTCGTTAAAATATTTATTAAAAATTATAAAACACAAATTATGGAGTACACAAATTTAGATGTATGGGTTGAATCAAGAAAACTTACTAATAGTATATATGATTCCACTAAAAATTATCCGAAAGAAGAAATATTCGGTTTAACCAATCAGATCAGAAGAGCAGCTGTATCTGTTCCTTCAAATATAGCCGAAGGATGCGGAAGAAGTACAGCAAAAGCAACAATCCAATTTCTGTTTATTGCCAGAGGTTCATTGTATGAGTTGGAGACCCAACTGTATTTATCTAATGATCAAAGATATATAAGTGAAAAGCAATTTACAGAACTCTTACATCAGACGATTCTCTGCAAAAAATTATTGAACGGATTTATTAATTATTACAGAAAAAAATAAAATGAAACATACAGAACCATCAACAATCAACAATCAACCATCAACAATTAACCATAACCCATCAACCACCACCCATCAACCATCGTCCAAAGTCCTGGTATTCGATAATTACGACAGTTTTACCTACAACCTCGTCCAGATTATCGAAAGGATTCTTGATGCCAGGGTGGATGTCGTGAAAAATGATCAAATTGCTTTAGCTGAGATTGACCAATATGATAAGATCGTGCTTTCTCCCGGCCCGGGAATTCCTGAAGAAGCGGGCATTCTGCTGGAAGTGATTAAAGAATACGCGCCTACCAAAAGCATTCTGGGCGTTTGTCTTGGTCAGCAGGCCATTGCAGAGGCTTTCGGCGGAAGCCTGATCAATCTTACGGAAATTTATCATGGCGTTTCCACACCTGCCGATTTTGTAAAGAATGATACGAAAATTTTTAAAGATCTTGCCAGCGGAATTGAAGTCGGACGATACCATAGCTGGGTGGTAAACCGTGAAGATTTACCTGAGGAACTGGAAATTACGGCCATCGATAAAGACGGCATGATCATGGCTCTGCAGCATAAAACCTATGATGTGCACGGGGTTCAGTTTCATCCGGAAAGTATTCTGACTCCGGAAGGAGAAACAATTATTAAAAATTTTCTGTTACCTTAAAAAAACACGTATGAAAGAAATTCTTCAATACCTTTTCAATCATCACACCTTATACAAATCGCAGGCAAAGGCCATCATGATTGAAATTGCACAGAATAAATTCAATGCCACGGAAGTCACGGCTTTCGTAACCGTTTTCCTGATGCGGAATATTACCCTGCAAGAACTGGAAGGTTTCCGCGAAGCCCTCTTGCAGATGGCCGTTCCGGTGGACATTAATGCAGAAGATGCCATCGATATCGTAGGAACCGGCGGCGATGGAAAAAACACCATTAATATTTCCACCCTGGCGAGTTTTGTGGTGGCCGGCGCCGGACAGAAAGTAACGAAACACGGAAACTACGGAGCCTCCACCATTACCGGATCATCCAATGTGCTGGAAGCATTGGGCTATATATTTAAAAACAATTCGCAAGAACTTCAGGAAGAGCTTGACAACGCCAACATCTGCTTTTTGCATGCTCCTTATTTTCATCCGGCACTACAATCCGTTGGAGCACTCAGAAAGTCATTGGGACTGAGAACTTTTTTCAATCTCCTGGGCCCGCTGGTAAATCCTGCGAAGCCACAGTTTTCAGTGATCGGTGTTTACAACCTTGAAATTGCACGTATTTATCAGTATCTTCTGCAAAAAGACCATCGTAATTTTACACTTGTTCATGGAGTGGACGGATATGATGAAATCAGCCTCACAGGTGACAGCAAGATCATCAGTAAGAAAGGCGAAGCCGTGTATACAACAGAAGATTTAGGTTTTCCGGCGGTGACACCCGAAAGCATCCAGGCTGCCGATACGCCGGAGGAAACGGCAAAAATTTTCAGGAATATTCTTGAAGGAAAAGGAACAGAAGAACAAAATTCGGTGGTGCTGGCTAATGCAGCCGTTGCCTTATATCATACCGGTAAATTCGGGAGTTATGCAAACTGCCTTACAATGGCAAAAGAAAGTCTTCACGGCGGAAAAGCTTTGCAAAGCCTGAAATTGTTGTTGAATGAATAAATGACCTCTCATGAATATTTTAGATAAAATTATCCGCAGAAAAAAAGAAGAACTGGCCTTCTCGAAATCAAAATTTCCCATTCAGCAGCTGAAAGATTCGGAATTTTTTGGGAGAAAAGGTCTTTCATTAAAAGAAACGTTGAAAAGCAAAAGCGGAATTATTGCTGAATTTAAAAGACAGTCGCCGTCCAAAGGCGTAATCAATGACAAAGTTTCACCGCTGGAAGTGATCGCTGCATACGAAAACTTTGGAGCCAGCGCAGTTTCCGTTCTGACAGACCTGGATTTTTTTGGTGGCCGTTTTAATGACATCCTGAGCATCAGAAATCATATTCATATTCCGGTTTTAAGAAAAGATTTCATGGTGGATGAATACCAGTTTTATGAAGCCAAATCCATCGGAGCGGATGTCATCTTACTGATCGCCGCTTGCCTGTCTCCTCAGCAGGTTCAGGAATTCACGGCACTTGCTCATGAACTGGATGTGGAAGTATTGCTCGAAATCCATTCAGAAGAAGAATTACAACATCTCAATCCCCATATCGATTTTGCGGGCATTAACAACAGAAATTTAAAGGATTTCAAAGTAGACCTGCAACATTCTGTTGATCTGAAAAACAGACTGCCCGAAGGAATTTTATCCGTTGCTGAAAGCGGTATTTATAGCGAAGAAGATTTTAAATATTTAAAAGAAAAAGGATTTGACGGATTTTTGATGGGCGAATATTTTATGAAAGACGAAAACCCTGGAAATAAATTCTCTGAATTTATTTCCCATGTAACAATATAACAATTGATCGATATAACAATGATAAAAAGCCAGCAGCCATTTGCCGGAAGCCAGCAGCCGAAGCTTAAAGTCTGCGGATTGACTAAGATCGAACAGATTCAGGAACTGATTTTGCTGGACAACGATTTTCTTGGTTTTATCTTTTACGAAAAGTCGCCGAGGTATGTGCTGAATCATCTGACATTGCCGGAAATTTCAACGATCGGTCATCAAGGGAAAGTCGGGGTTTTTGTAAACGAAACCCTTGAAAAAATAGCAGAAACAGCAGAACAGGGAAACCTGAATTTTATTCAGCTGCATGGTGATGAGGATGAATATTTTATTGCTGAACTGAGAAAAGTAATCCATCCCAACATTGGAATTATTAAAGCCATCCGGATAGGAGATCAGAGCCGGGACGAATTACAGGAAATCATCGACAGCATTTTGCCGACGGTCAACTATCTGCTGTTTGATACCGATTCCAAAGCATTCGGCGGAACCGGGAAAACATTTGACTGGAATGTACTCAATACTATGGAGATTCCCCTTCCCTATTTTTTAAGCGGCGGGATTTCAGATGAAAATTTTAATGGCATAAAGACATTGCATCAACAACCTTTCGCTTTGGATATCAATTCAAAATTTGAAATTGAACCGGGCATTAAGGATTTGGAGAAAATAAAAAAATTGAAAAAAGAAATAGAAAAAAGTCCCGAAGGGACGGCTTACAACAGAATCGGATGAAAGTCCGATTCACCAGTTAGTACAAAGAAAAGGAGGAAGAAGGATTTTGGTGATGAAATTATAAAACAATTATATAAAATGGAAAATCATAAATGAGGGGGTTGCCCCGACGTCGATATTAATCGGATTGGCATCCGATTCTTAATTAAACCGTCCCTTCGGGACTTAAAGTTGTCAAATTTATTAACTTTAATAGAAGAACTATAGAGACAGGATAAAAAATACTGTTTATCATTAAATAAAAAGAGTTTAATTTTAAATAAGAAATTCTAAAAGCGAGAAAAATCAAGTCCCAAAGGGACGACTTATAATAGAATCGGATGAAAATCCGATTTACCCAATCATTACAAACACAAAAAGATGCCACAATCATTAGTCAAAAATTATGTCCACATCGTTTTCAGCACGAAACATCGGGAGGATTTTATTGATGAAAATATAGAAAAAGAACTGTTCGCCTATATTGCAACGCTTTGTAAAGATTTTGGAAGTCTGGCTTTACAGATTGGAGGAACCGATAATCATATTCACATTCTCTGTTCATTATCCAGGAAAATCGCTTTAATGAAATTGGTTCAGGAAATTAAGGCCCATTCCTCAAAATGGATAAAGACAAAGGGTGAAAAATATAAAAACTTTTTTTGGCAGGACGGCTATGGTGCTTTTTCAGTAAGTGAGGAAAGTGTTTATGTAGTTATCCATTATATTAAAAACCAGAGAAAACATCATCAACAGATTCCGTATAAGGACGAAATGATTGGGATTCTTCAGAAACATAAAATGGATTATGATGAGAAATATATGTGGGATTGACTATACAATTCTTATAAAATCGGATTATCATCCGATCCTGTATTAAACCGTCCCTTTGGGACTACTGAAACCACATATTGTTTAAAATTAAATAAAACATAGATAAAAATGAATTAAAAATCCAGATGAAGACGAATATTACAGCGAATTCAGAGTGCAATCAATATTCTAATGAAAAAGTTGCTGAAAGATATAGAAAGATTGATTAGGAAGAAGTAATAAGTTTAAATATACGCTCAGAAATGAAAG
>NZ_CAJYMO010000042.1 GCF_913776365.1 uncultured Chryseobacterium sp.
GAATTGCTGGCAATCATCATGAGAAGCGGCAGCCGGGAAGAAACTGCTATGGAACTTGCCCGCAAAATTCTCAATTCGGTAGGGCACAGCTGGCATCAGCTCAGCCTGATGTCTGTAAAAGACCTGATGAAATTCAAGGGTGTGGGAGAAGTGAAGGCCATTGCCATAGCTACGGCGCTGGAGATCGGCAGGCGGAGAGCAGCACAGGAAGTCCCGGAAAAGTCGCTGATTACATGCAGCAATGACGGCTATCAGATCCTCAGGAAATATTTGTCAGACTTAAGGACTGAGGAGTTCTGGGCCATATTCCTCAACCAGAGCAACAGGGTTCTCCATTTCACCCAGCTGACCCAGGGCGGAATCAACCAGTCTATCGTGGACATCAGGATCCTTTTTAAAACGGCACTGGACCATTATGCGACAGCTCTGATCATCGCCCATAACCATCCTTCCGGAAACCTGAAACCCAGCAAGGAAGATCTGGAAATTACCCGGAAAATAAAAGAGGCCGGAAACATGCTGAATATACAGCTCCTGGACCATCTGATTATAACGCAAAACTCATACGTCAGCCTTGCGGACGACGGATTATTATGATTAGAAAATTAGAATATAATAAAATACATTTTGGTAAATACGCTGAATGCCTGAGGAATTCCCAACAGAAGAACTGGTATGCGCGCAAGGAAATCCTCGATCACCTTTCAGGAAACTGGCATATCCTGGTGTACAATGACTATGAAGCGGTAATGCCCATCCATATTCAGAAAAAAATGGGCATCAACTTCGTTCATATGCCTCTTTTCTGCCAGCAGCTCGGCATCTTTTCGAAAATTGACAATCCGGAAGTCAACCAATGCTTTCTGAACTTTCTTACGGAAAAGTACCGGGTTTTTTTTTATACTTTCAATGACGGAAACGGATTTGAAGACCATCTGGAAAAGAAGAAAAACTATATTATTCCTGTTTCAGAATATCCGCTGCTCAGAAGGAAAAAATACTTCAAGGGGCGAAAATCCACGGTGAAAGCAGCACAGCATCTTACATACCAAGAAATCGAATTCGGTGCAGCGGCACTGGATTTTATCAAAAACAATTTTAAAGGGCTTACGAAAGAAAAGGATTGGGAAAAACTGAAAAATTACCTCTCTTTCCTTTCTGAAAACAATACCCTGAAACTCGCCGGAGCCTTTTCGGGAAATACCCTGATCAACCTGGCACTGATGGTATCAGATACGGATCAGCTTTCTCTCCTGGGACTGATGAACCATGAGCAGCACAAAGAAGAGAATGGCGCTTCTTTTCTGATCGATAAAATTCTGCAAGAGTATATTGCCGTGAAATCTTTTAACTTCATGGGAAGCAATATACGCGGAATTGAAGTTTTTTTCAAGAGTTTCGGGGCAGAACTCCGTGAATATGGCTTTGTTGAAAATAAGTTTTTGAAAAGATTCGCCTGATCAGTCTGTTTCATGGACTTTTCCTCCATATTATTTATAAATTTATCCTCTGTAATATTTCTTCCATGTTAAAACAAATTCGAAACTATAAGCTTCCCTATGCCGTATACAACTTTTTCAACAGGAAAAAGCTTAAACACAACATTCCTCTCTATAAAAGATTCGGAATTAATAAAAGCTATTTCTCAAGCATCTCCAGCAAAGATTTCTCTCATCTGGATCCGCAGGAAAGAAAAATAGACAACGGGCGGTTATCCCGGACGTCTTTTTATCAAAATCTTTCGGAGGAAAATAAAAGGAGTGCGGACCGCTACGGAGAAAACGGGTTTCTGGTCCTTAAGAACTACCTGCATCCGGAAACAGCCGACGCCATCAACGAAGAAATTGAAGCATTGATGAAAAATGGCACCCTGAAATTCCGGTACGGCGGTAAACTGATGTTTGCCATTCATCATTCTGAGCTTATACGCAGCATCGGAAATAACAGAGAGCTGCTGGAATTCCTCTCTGTGCTGCTGGACGGTGAAGCCAAACTTTTTCAGAGTATTAATTTTATCAACGGAAGCCAGCAGAAAACCCACTCAGACAGTATCCACATGACGACCTATCCGCTGGGAGGTCTGTTGGGCGTATGGATTGCACTGGAAGATACCGATGAAGAAAACGGAGCCCTGCATTATATTCCCGGAAGCCATACCCTGCCTTATTTCCTTAACTCCGATTATGATAACGAAGGCACATTTCTGAAGATCGGGGAAAAAAGTTATAAAGAATATGAACAGTTTCTGGAGGCCAAGGTGAAAGAACTTGGACTGAAAAAAGAAATTTTCCGGGCCGGGAAAGGGGACCTGCTGGTATGGCATGCCAATATTTTACATGGTGGCGAACCCCATACCGACAAAACAAGAACCAGAAAAAGCCTCGTCTACCACTATTTTGATGAAAACAGCATCTGTTACCATGAAGTAACGCAACGTCCTGCTTTATTTGAAGGATAATTCAAAAAATATTAGTAATTTTGCTACCTCAAATTATGACAGGCTTTTCAGGATATTTACCCTATGCTTTTGCATTGATTATTGCAATTCCTTTTCTGGTTTTGCTCAGACAATTTGTATTCACCTACATCAGGCTCAAGGAGCAGGAGCTGAAAATGCTTTCCGTAAAATCGAATTCGGAAAACAAAACCCAGTCATACGAAAGAATGACCCTTTTCCTGGACCGGATAAAACCTTCACACCTCATTCAGAAATTCGATAAGGGGCTTGCCGTTCACGAGTTTATTTTCCTTACCGAGAAGTCCATCAATGAAGAATTCGATTATAATTCTTCGCAGCAGCTGTACCTTACCGCCCATTCGTGGAAGAATATCGTGGAATCGAAGAACGCCGTGATCAGCCTGCTTCATCAGACCTATGAAGCCATGGGCGCAAATACCGACCTCGAGGAATTTAAAACCGTTTTCCTGATGACGTATATGGACGGTGAGGACTATATTTCGGCAACCCTTCAGGATCTGAGAAAAGAAATTATGATACTGGCTTAATTAAAAAAATAAATATAATTAAATAATGATTCCAAATTTTAAAGCACATCCATGGCATGGAATTTCTGCTGGCGAAGAGGCCCCGGACGTTGTAAATGTTTTCGTGGAGATCGTTCCTTCAGACACGATTAAATATGAAGTGGATAAAGAAACGGGATTCCTGATGGTAGACAGGCCTCAGAAGTTTTCAAACATTATTCCGGCCTTATATGGTTTTGTGCCAAGAACATACTGTGATACTGCAGTAATGAAACTTGCGGTTGAAAGAGGTGCTACGGATGTTACCATGGGAGACCATGATCCGCTTGATATCTGTGTTTTAAGTTCTCACAACATCCACTCCGGTGGCCTGCTGATGAAAGCCATTCCGATCGGCGGTTTTAAAATGATCGACGGCGGAGAGGCAGATGACAAAATTGTTGCCGTAATGATCGGTGACCACGCATTCGGACACTTCAGGGATATCGCAGAACTGCCTGAAGCGGA
>NZ_CAJYMO010000043.1 GCF_913776365.1 uncultured Chryseobacterium sp.
CGGAAGTAGGGATGGTGGTTCCGCCGGGCGTTCCGACTACCATATACGGTTTGCCGTTTTTCAGGACTATGGTAGGCGTCATCGAAGAAAGCATCCGCTTGTTGGGCCGGATGGAGTTCGCTTCCCCGCCCACAGCCCCAAACATATTCGGAACGCCGGGCTTAACGGAGAAATCATCCATCTCATTGTTCAGGAAAAAACCGGCTCCTGAAACAACTACTTTACTGCCGTACAACCCGTTGAGGGTGGTGGTTACCGCGGCGGCATTCCCGTCTTTGTCCAATACGGAAATATGGGTTGTCTCTGTAGATTCTTTAGGCTGACGGATGATTTTTCCTACTTCGGAACTCGGGGTGGCCTTGCTGAAACTGAAGCTCTTCCACCGGTTTTTCAGATACTCATCCGAGATCAGATATTGGGTTTTGTCTTCGATAAAATCCGGGTCGCCCATATATTCAGCCCGGTCCGCAAAAGCCCGACGTTCAGCTTCTATCATGACCTGGACCGCTTTCGTATCATACTGCTTGTATGTTTCCAGATTTTCCAACGCAGCCATTTTCAGCATCTGCGCCAGCAGGATCCCGCCGCTGGAGGGAAGGGGCATGGATACGACATGGTTGCCTTTGTAATCGAATTCCAGGGCTTTCCTTTCCGCAACTTTATAATTTCTGAGGTCTTCCGGAGTGATGATGCCGTTTCCCTTTTGCATTTCGGCAACCATGAGTCCGGCGGTCTGCCCCTCGTAGAACCCTTTCAGTCCCATGTTCCGGATCCTTTTCAGGGTTTCGGCCAGGTCCTTCTGTACCAGAAGGTCACCGGCTTTCCAGGGTGTATCCTTAACAAAGACCGTGGATGAAGAATTATGTTTCAGGAAGTTTTCTTTGTGGGCATTCAGCAGTGCGGCTTCCTGTGCTGTGATGGCAAATCCTTTTTCGGCCAGGTCGATGGCCGGCGCGATCAGCTTGTTCATCGGAAGCCTGCAGTATTTCAGGGTGGCAAAAAAACCGGCTACGCTTCCGGGAACGCCGGATGCCAGCCTTCCGTACTGGGAGAGGCCGGTATCTGCCTTTCCGTTCTTATCGATGTACATATCGTGGGTTGCTTTTCGCGGTGCCGTTTCACGGTAATCGAGGGTGAATTTTTCGCCGTTGTTCTTTACCCCAACCAGGAAGCCGCCGCCGCCGATATTGCCTGCCTGCGGATACACCACCGCCAGTGCATATTGTGTAGCGACCACCGCATCATAAGCATTTCCGCCTGCTCTCAGGACCGAAGCCCCGGCTTCACTCGCCAGGGGATGAGCAGAAACCACCACTCCTTTATGTTTTACCTTGACTTCCTTGGTAATATTGAAGTCTGTGTATTGTGCTGATACTGTGCAGGAAAAAATAACAAATGCAACCGCAATCTTCTTCATAATTAAATTTTATACCCGAATTTACAATTTTGTTTTAAGATAGGGCTTAAAATATTTATTTTTGCGTGATATCACTAATACGAACGTACAATGGAATCCCACACGGAAAGAATATTGATTACCGGTGCTTTAGGGCAGATCGGCACCGAACTTACCAACAGGCTGGTTGAGATCCACGGAGCAGAAAATGTTGTTGCTTCAGGACTGGACCGCTGGCAGAAAGACATTACGTCCGCCGGACATTATGAAAGAATGGATGTTACCAATACCCAACTGGTAAGACAGGTGATTAAGGACTATGATATTACCACCGTTTATCATTTAGCCTCGCTGCTGTCAGGAACTTCTGAAAAGCAGCCGGTATTTGCCTGGAAACTGAACCTGGAGCCGCTTCTTCACTTCTGTGAAATGGCTAAAGAAGGACTGATTCAAAAGATCTTCTGGCCGAGTTCCATCGCCGTGTTCGGGAAAGGGATTCCTAAAGAAAACGTGGGGCAGGATGTTGTACTGAATCCTACTACCGTCTACGGGATCTCCAAAATGGCAGGCGAGAAGTGGTGCGAGTATTATTTCGACAAGCATGGCGTGGATGTAAGGAGCATCCGCTATCCCGGACTGATCTCCTGGAAAACCCCGGCGGGCGGCGGAACCACCGATTATGCGGTAGAGATTTTCTACGAAGCCATTGAAGAAGGAAAATACACCAGCTTCATTTCCGAAAATACCGGAATGCCGATGCTGTACATGGATGATGCCATCAATGCAACCCTGAAGCTGATGGAGGCCCCGAAAGAAAGCCTTACCGTGCGTTCTTCCTACAACCTGGGCGGCATGTCTTTCACCCCGAAAGAACTGGCAGAAGAAATCAAAAAAGAGATTCCGGGATTTGAGATTGATTATAAACCTGACTTCAGGCAGCAGATCGCCGACTCTTGGCCGGCATCGATTGATGATTCCGTAGCGAAAAAAGACTGGGGCCTCAGCTATGACTTCGGAATCAGTGAAATGACGAAAGACATGGTTAAAAACCTTAAGGTAAAACTGGCTCAGCCTTCCTAGTCCGTCTTCCGGAAAAGATAAATAAAGCAACCGCTGGTGAAGTATGCGGCGGACCGCAGCTTCATCAGTCAAAGCTTGCAGACCTGTCTGTATAAAGACGGCAGATAAATTAAACCGAACTGAACTGAACTGAACTGAACTGAGATGATCTTACTGACTTTTAACATCGTTACCATTGAGGCCGAAACCAAAAACGGTGTCCGGGTTTCCGCCGAACAGCGGCTGAAAATTTCAGAAGAAAATACCAAAGCCATTCTGAGGATACTGGATGTTCATGATGTTAAGGCCAGCTTTTTTGTGGAGGTGTCCATTGCGGCACAGCTGCCCGCACTGCTGAAGTCTATTTCCCATAAAGGCCATGAGATCGCTTTCTATAATGACCATTCTGCTCTTCAGGAAGTGGAAGAAGCAAAAAAATACGTACAGGAACTGCTGGAAAAACAGGTGAAAGGATTACGTCAGAAAGACTGTAAGCTCCCGCCGGAAAGCCTGAAAATGCTGGAATTCGGGTATATTTCCAATATTGACCATGCGGAGATCCTTTTCCCTTTTAAGCGGCTGAAACGGGATACCGCAATCCGTGAAACAGACGGTCTGAGCATTGTTCCCGAGAGCATTTCCCCATACAGCCAGCTGCCGTACAACGATTTTGTGTTCCAGCTGCTGCCGATGAAATATTACCAGAATATGGTTTTCGAAACCCTGAAAAAGGATGAATTTGTACTGATCTACCTGAATTCCTGGCAGTTTACCGACTTTAACAAGCACAGCTTCCGGGTACCTCTCCACCGGAGAATGAATTCAGGCAAAAAAATGGAGGACAAACTGGATGCCCTCCTTACCTGGATCAACGGGAAAGAACTTGCCACTTCCCGGATGAAAGATTATCTTTTTTAAAATTCAAAATTTAAAATTTAAAATCCTGAATTTTTAAATCATTATGCTAATTCAAAAAGCGTGATTTCCGGAAGGACACCCACTCTTCCCGGATAGCCCAGAACGCCGAAGCCTCTGTTGACATACAGCATTTTCCCTTCGCTCTCGTACAGGTCTGCCCATTTCGGGTACCGGTACTGTACCGGAGACCATCTTATATTCTTGAGATCAAGGCCGAACTGCATCCCATGGGTATGCCCGGATAACGTAAGATGAACGTTCCCCGGATGTTGTTTTACCACATAATCAAAGTGGGTAGGGTCATGGCTCATCAGAATTTTCGTTGCGGATTCCGGTACGCCTTTCAGGGCCTCATCCAGCCTGCCGAATTGCGGGAATGGCTTGAGACCCCAGTTTTCAACCCCCAGGATGTACAGCTTTTCACCGTTTTTCTCAATAATCCGGTGCTCATTCCTCAGCATATCGAATCCGGCCTGCTTTTCATAGCTGATCAGCGTATCGAGGTTCTGCTTTTTCGCCTCTGCGGAAGCCCATTCCACATAATCTGCATAATCATGGTTCCCCAGCACGGAAAATTTGCCGTCCCTGGCTTTGATCTGTGAAAAGAGCGGGATAAAAGGCTTGAACTCATCGGCAACATTGTTCACCATATCTCCGGTAAACAAGACAAGATCCGGTTGCTGTCCGTTGATGAGGTCGATGGCATGCTGCAGTTTGCCCGGATCGGAAAAACTTCCGCTGTGGACATCGGAAATCTGGATGATTTTATACCCCTTGAAGCTTCCGGGAAGGTTGGCAAGCTTTACTTTGACCTTCCTTACCCGGTGGCGGTACCTTCCGAAGGTAATCCCGTCGATAAAAAGAGCCGACAGAATACCTCCGAGGCCTAACCCTGCAAGGCTGAGGAATTTCCTCCGTTCAGGAAAGAAGTGTTCCGTCTGCCGGGTCAGACCGATCAGGTAACTTCCTGTCCTGAAAACATCGTCAATCAATAAAAACAGTACGATGAATATTTTCGGCAGGATGAAAACCAGGAACAGCGAGATCATGATCTGTGCCCGCATCATGCTTCTTTCCGCCCTGTTGAAGTGGCTGATCTCATAAGCAAAAATACCGTAGATAACCAGTGAGGCCACCCAGTAGCCGGTCCTGAGCCAGAAGTTATCCGTTACGGTCCTGATGGCCTGATAAATATACACTTCCAGAAAAAGGAAAAGTGCGGCGATGATAAAAAAGTTTCTCTGCATAACTGTGTGTAAAAAAAGCACAAAGAATAATTTCCCTGTGCTTTTATATTGTCATTTACATTATAATATTAAGGAAATCGGTAAACAATGGCATTGATGTTCATTCCGGCACCTACCGAAGTCATCACAATGTTCCCTTTGTCTTTAAACGTATGACCATCCATTTTTCCTTTAATGATGAGATCAAACATGGTAGGAATGGTGGCTACGGAAGAATTTCCGAACTCCTGGATGGTCATCGGGGAGATGGAGTGGTCGTATTCTTTTACATCATAGAGTTTGTGGAGCCTTTCGATCATGGCATAATCCATTTTGGCATTGGCCTGGTGGATGAGGATTTTATTGATGTCTCCGATAGAAAGCCCGGCATCTTCAATGGTTTCTTTGATCGCGGCAGGCACGTTTTTCAGGGCATACTCATAGATTTTCCGTCCCTGCATCCTTACGAAAAGGCGGGTCTGGTCCGAGTCTGCATTGATCGAAGGTCCGTTGGCCAGGTAATCCAGCTCGATCCCGTTGTCGCAGATGGTATTGTGGGCGATAATTCCTACATTCTCCTCGTCGGTGGCCTGTACCACCACAGCTCCGGCTCCGTCAGCAAAGATCATCCTGTTCCTGTCATGCGGATCGGTTACCCTGCTTAAAGTCTCGGCACCGATAACGAGTATGGTTTTGGCGGTTCCCGCTTTGATGAGGTTGTTGGCCAGGATCATGGCTTCCACCCATCCCGGACATCCGAAAAGCATATCGTAGGTAATGCATTTCCTGTTGCGGATCCCCAGTTTGTTTTTTACCCTTGCCGCCATGGTAGGCATAAAATCGGCATATCCATGTACGGTAACTTCCCCGAAATTGCTGGCGTAAATAATATAATCAAGCTCCTCCTGATCTATATTGGCATCGGCAATTGCCAGTTTTGCAGCCTCATATCCGATTTGTGAGTTGGAAAGATCATCTTCAATGAATCTCCTGTTTTCTATTTCCGTGATTTCTACAAATTTTGCAATCGTTTCTTCAGCAGGCTTGTCAATCTTTAGTCCGTCTTCTGAATAAAACTCTGAATCTAAGAAATAGTCTCTCCCGATAATTCTGTTGGGAAGGTAAGATCCAGAACCAATAATGATCGTATTCGGCATTCGTTTATATGATTTTTTTAGAGAGGCAAAGTTAATAATTAATATTAATAAGAAAGAATTAAAAATATTATTAAATTTGCAAAAATTGTACTTTACAATCTTATGAAAAATAATGCATCCCTGAAGGGCTTACTCATTGCAGTTGTGGCGTTTATCGTTGCTTTCGGGATTTATTTCCTGTTTTTGGCAAAGAAGAATTATTATGTGGTGGACAATCCTACGCCGGATACGTATTATTACAGGATCAATAACGGTTCGGAAGGTACGATTGCCGGCGGGCAGACGGTTCCGGTAGACCTGAACAAAGGCCGGAATTCCATACAAGTTTTCGACCGGAACAAAAAACTCCTTTTCGATTCTGCATTTGAAGTGAAAAAAATCCGAGGCCTGATCAATATCGCCCATCAGGATTATTACATCAACGACCAGTATTACGGGTACAATCTCAAAAAGGATTCATTGCTGCTGGCACTGGATAAAACCATCATCGACGGGAAAGCCTATTTCGGAGGTGCTACTAAATTCAGCAAATTATTCACAGACGATTTTTATTACAATGTGGATGAAGATTACGATAAAGTGATTAAAAATATCCAGCAGGTAGAATCGAGATCAAAGATTTTCAGAAAGCAGGATTACCTCAATTATTACAAAGAATATTATAAGTTTTAAGTTTTGACAAAAGATATTACCAAAGTTACGCCCTACAATTCCGAGGCTACCAAGAAAAGCCAGGTAGAGGATATGTTCGACAATATTGCACCGAAATATGATCTTCTGAATCATGTGCTGTCCATGAAGATTGATGTTTTGTGGAGAAACACACTGGTGAAATGGATGAAAAAAGACCAGCCTCAGGAAGTGCTGGATGTAGCCACCGGAACGGGAGACCTGGCCATTGCCGTGGAAAAGGGAACGGGCTCGAAAGTGATTGGTTTGGATTTATCGCAACAAATGTTAAATGTTGGCGTTATTAAAATAAAAAAACTTAATTTAGACGGCAAAATTTCCATGCAAAAGGGCGATGCGGAGAATTTACCTTTCGAGGAAAACAGGTTCGACGCGGTCTCCGTTGCATTCGGAGTAAGGAATTTCGAAAATCTTACCAAAGGTTTGGCAGAATTGCGAAGAGTGGTTAAAGATAACAAGAGTGTTTACATACTGGAGTTTTCAAAGGTTGAAGGGTTTATGGGACCATTGTATATGTTTTATTTCAGAAACATCTTACCTGCCATCGGCAGGCTGGTTTCCAAGGATAACAGGGCGTATACCTATCTTCCGGATTCCGTGAACGCTTTTCCTTTCGGGGAAAAGATGAGACAGATTCTTTTAGATACAGGATTTAAAAAAGTTGAATATAAAAAACTAAGTTTAGGGATAGCCACAATTTATAAAGCAACAAAGTAACCTATGAATAAATTTCTATTAAAAGCACTGGTTTTAGCCTCAGTAAATGTTGCCGTTTTGTCGAACGCGCAATTCAGAACCCGCAACAGAATGGATAAGCTGGAAGATTTCGATGAGCAGAAATTCAGCTGGGGTTTTTATCTGAGCGGCAACAGGCTGGATTACCGTATTGTTCTCAATCCTACGTACGGTATGTATAATAACCAGAACCTGGTTACGTCCAAGGAAAGCTACAGTTTCGGTGCCGGGCTGATCGCCAAGTGGAGGCTGAACGATTACCTGGATGTAAGGCTGGAGCCGGGGTTACAGTTCGGGCAGAGGCAGCTTACTTTCGATACACAGTCCAATGACCGGTTTGCTGCAGGAACCTTAACGAATGATGCATTCGTTCCGATCAGGCTTACCGATAAAGATAAAATAAGGGATATTAAAACCACCCTGATCGATGTGCCGGTATTGCTGGAATTTCACGGCGAAAGATGGTACAACTCAAGGCCTTATGTGGCAGCCGGGGTGAATTATATCGTCAACCTGCAGTCCAATTCAGATTCTACGGATGACAACAGGCAGCAGATATTCCGTTCCACGACCCACAATTTTGCATGGTCTGCTGAAATGGGAATTCAGTTTTACTTCAATAAGTTTAAGCTGACTCCTGCCGTAAGGGGTACCTTTATCATGAATAATGAAATCGTAGCCGATAACGCCACAACACCGCCTTACTGGACTTCTGCAATGTCTACTCTTCAGACCAGAGCGATCTTCTTCGTCCTGAAATTTGAATAAAAATACCGGAACCGGATAAAAAAGGAGATGCCCATTGCATCTCCTTTTACGTTTCAGGTCAAAATATAAGCCGTTTTATTTTTGTTAGTATTAATATTTTGTTATTTTTGCTACTAGTTAGAATATACAAACCTGGAATGCTTCAACAGTTAGAAAACCATTTTTCAGAATTAGAGAAAAAGATTCTGCTTTTACAAAAAAATTACAGAAATCTTACTGAAAAATATTCCGAACTAAGCATGGAGCACCAAGAACTGAAGAAGAAATATGATGAGGAAAGGAAAAAAAGTCAGGTATTAGCAGAAGAGCAAAAAAATATAAAGCTGCATTCGGCAATATCAGGGAATCCTGAGCATAACAGGCTGATGAAGAACCATATTAACAGGTTGGTAAAGGAAATAGATTTCTGTATTGCCCAGCTTCAAAACACCGGACTCTAATGGAGGTAAGAAGAATAACCATCAACATTGCGGGAAGGGTATATCCGCTGAACGTGCCGGCTGCAGAAGAGGAAACGCTGCGCAGGGTAGGGAAGCAGATTGAAAATATGATAAAAGATTTTGAACAGAACTTCGATGTCAGAGACAAACAGGATGCTTTGGCCATGTGTGCCCTGAAACTGGGAACCAA
>NZ_CAJYMO010000044.1 GCF_913776365.1 uncultured Chryseobacterium sp.
AAAGGATCTTCTAACCCTCACAACGTGGTGAAAGCTACTTTCAAAGCGTTACTGGATATCAGAAGACCTGAAGAAATCGCTAGAATGAGAGGAGTTTCTCTAACTAAAGTGTTTAACGGTTAATAAACAAAACAATGGCAACAATCAAAGTAAAGCAAGTAAGAAGCGCTATTGGTAGAACAAAAACCCAAAAGAGAACGCTTGAAGCATTAGGATTTAAGAAACTTCACCAAGTTGTAGAGCACGAAGCTACTCCTTCTATCTTAGGAATGATAGCTGCAGTTAGCCACTTACTGGAAGTTCAGAAATAATTTTTAAAATAATTTTAAAATGAATTTAAACAACATAAAGCCGGCTGCAGGATCTACTTTTAATTCAAAAAGAATCGGTAGAGGACAGGGAACCGGAAAAGGAGGTACTTCAACAAAAGGACATAAAGGACAGAAAGCAAGAGCCGGATACTCTCAGAAGATCGGTTTTGAAGGAGGTCAGATGCCTTTACAGAGAAGGTTACCTAAATTCGGATTCAAAAACGTAAACAGAAAAGAGTTCAGAGGAATTAATCTTGATACCATCCAGACTTTAATTGAAAATAAATCCATTACTGGAGATATTACAAGAGAAGTAATGATTGAGAACGGGTTAATCACCAAAAACGAATTAGTGAAGATTATGGGGAGAGGAGAATTGAAATCTGCGGTTTCGATCTCAGCGGACAAGTTCACTAAATCTGCTGAAGAGCTTATTGCCAAAGCAGGTGGTCAAGCAATTACCTTATAATAAAAACTAATGAAAGAATTTATACAAACCCTCAAAAATATTTGGAGTCTTAAAGAACTCAGAGATAAAATTCTCTTCACTTTAGGGATTATTCTTGTGTATAGATTCGCATCTTATATCTCGCTGCCTGCAATTAACCTTGCAGAAGTAGGGGATCTCTTAGAGCATTATAAAAATCAAGGCGGAAACAAGCAGGGAGCAGGTCTCCTTGGCTTGCTTTCGTCATTTACGGGAGGGGCTTTCAGCCATGCTTCCGTGATGGCGTTAGGGATCATGCCTTATATTTCTGCTTCTATTATCGTTCAGCTGATGGGGATGGCTATTCCTTATCTTCAGAAACTTCAGAAAGATGGAGAGTCAGGTAGAAATACATTGAACCAGATTACTAGATGGTTAACAATCGGTGTTTGTTTGGTACAGGCACCTTCTTATTTAACGTCTATTACTCAATTATTCTTACCGTATGCTCAGTTCCAGTCTGCATATTATGTAGAGCCGAATTCCATCATGTTCTGGCTGCCAAGTATTGTTATTTTGGTTGCCGGTTCAGTGTTCGCAATGTGGTTGGGTGAAAAAATCACCGACAAAGGCATCGGGAACGGTATCTCTATCCTGATTATGGTGGGGATCCTTTCAAGACTGCCGGAAGCATTCGTTCAGGAAATGGCTGTGCAGAACGGAAAAGGAGGGATGGGATCAATCATGATCCTGATTGAAGTAATTTTCTGGATGCTGGTAGTCCTTCTTGCTGTGGTCTTATCCGTAGCAGTGAGGAAAATCCCGATCCAGTATGTAAGCAGAGCTCAGGCAAGAGGAGGTGTCAACAGAAATCTTATGCAGGGAGCAAGACAATGGATTCCGCTTAAAGTAAATGCTGCCGGTGTAATGCCGATCATCTTTGCCCAGGCACTCATGTTCGTACCGGGACTTTTAACCAAAGTAGACGAGTCCAATACTTTTCTTGCAGGTTTCAAGAATGTTTTCAGCTGGCAGTACAACGTACTGTTTGCATTGCTCATTATTATCTTCTCGTTCTTCTATACCGCAATTACCATTCCGGTAAACCAGATGGCCGATGATCTCAAGAGAAACGGAGGACTGGTACCGAAGGTAAGACCCGGAAAAGAGACCGCTGATTATTTAGATGATATTTTATCTAAAATTACCTTGCCAGGTGCAATTTTTTTATCTATCTTTGCAGTCCTTCCGGCAATAGTGCATGGAAGCTTTGTTCAGACAGATGCGTTCGCCTTATTTTTCGGGGGAACGTCATTATTGATTATGGTGGGCGTTATTTTAGATACTGTTCAACAGATTAATACTTATCTGCTGAACCATCATTATGATGGCTTAATGCAGTCTAAATTATCAAGAACGACTGGATATTAATTTATGGCAAAACAAAAACATATCGAACAAGACGGCGTTATCACGGAAGCACTTTCGAACGCCCAGTTCCGTGTAGAACTGGAAAACGGGCACATTCTGATCGCCCATATTTCCGGTAAAATGAGAATGCATTATATTAAACTTTTACCTGGTGATAAGGTAAAATTGGAAATGTCTCCCTACGATCTTACGAAAGGGAGGATTACATTCAGATACTAAACAAATGCCAGATGGAATTCCTGTTCCATTTGGCTATTTAAAAATATAAATATTTTCAAATGAAATCCCCGGATTCCGTTTGGCCATATTAAAAAAATAAATATTTTCAAATGAAATCATCAGATTCCATTTGGCCATATAAAAATATAAATATTTTCAAATGAAAGTAAGAGCATCAATTAAAAAGAGAAGTGCTGATTGCAAAATCGTACGCAGAAAAGGTGTACTGTTTGTAATCAACAAGAAAAACCCAAAATTTAAACAAAGACAAGGCTAAAATTAAATTATGGCGAGAATTTCCGGTATTGATTTACCAAAAAACAAAAGAGGTGTTATCGGTTTAACTTACATCTACGGAATCGGAAGAAGTACTTCTTCAGAAATCCTTAAAGCTGCCGGTATCAGCGAAGACAAGAAAGTCAACGAATGGAATGACGATGAATTGGCTGCCATCAGAACCTACATTTCCGAAAACATCAAAGTGGA
>NZ_CAJYMO010000045.1 GCF_913776365.1 uncultured Chryseobacterium sp.
AATTACATCCACCAGCAGCATTTCAGAATTCTTTACATCACCGCCGTTATCGGTGGTTCCGCTCTTTATGCTGTTGATGTTTTTCATCAGCAGCGCTTCCAGTTTGGTTTTTGACAGGGAAGTAATGTCTTTAAGTTCTACCTTCCTGTTATTTTTCAGGTCGAACACCCGATCTGAGAATCCGTAATTATCATGGGCGCCGCCCGAGTACGAGCCCCATGCATATTCAATATGAAGATAGCCGTTGGTATCGGACTTCAGATTCATTCCCGTATCCGAATACCATTGCTGCGCGAAAGTCATATCCGAAAGATAGTCTTTGGAATCCTTCCGCATCTCATTGAAATATTCGTTCTTATTTTTTTCCAGCAATGCCTGCAGCCCTGCTTTGGAGAAATCCCGGATGTTTTTGTCCTGGAAATAGATGCTGTCCAGCAGTGCTTTGTCCTTGATGCCGGGGAAAACCAGCATCCGGGAGGCATACCTGACGGTGAGAGAATCACCGATCTTGATGGAATCATTGATTTTTACCGAATCCACGGCAAATTTTTCTTTGTCTGTCACGGCAGCTGATGTCGTAGCCCGGCTGTCTGTTTTCTTACAGGCGGTAACCGCAAAGCATGCTGCCATGGCAAGGATCGAAATTGTATTTTTCATACTTCTGATTTTTTTCTGTGGTACATGCAAAAACCATTCAAAAGTTGAATGGTTTCCGGTTTTTTTATCTGCGGATTGATTGTATGCGCAGACAATCGGTATTTAATAAACGATGTAGAAATCTCATAGTTCCGTTTTAACGTGAATCCGATATAAAATTAGGTTTTGGCTGAAGCCGGACATGCTCCTATAATGAAGCCGGGCTAAAAAGCCGGAGGAAGAAGGCCAGATGCTGAAAATTCATTTTCGCAAAATAATGGTCAGATATCTTTTTGTGAAAATGATCATATGATCTCTTTTCAAAGTACTCCTACTTAGGAATCCTTTTACCTTTCTTTTTTTTACTTTACTCAACACATTTAAAACCAAGCAACTACAGCCAAATTCACATTACATTATACATTATACAGCAATACATTATACACTGTACATCCAGATCACTTCTTCACCAGGCTGATGACTTGATTTTCCTGTTTTGAAGCCACGCCGAAAATCTGTTTGAAGGCCGGATAATACTCTTTGGGATAATTGGAGCTCAGGACTTTCACAGCGGAAACCACCTCGAGGGTATTGCCTTTCTGCTCGGCGACGTAGCTGTACTCGATCTCTTTGTCATCGGTAACGATTTTTTTGCTTTTCGGCATTTGCTCGATGGTATACCCTTCCGGAATTTCAAGGACCACTTTTTTTATTTTGTTGAAAGGCGAAGTAAAATCGATCAGGTACTTCCGTTCTTCCGTCTGGTCGAACTCATTGGAACTTTTATTCAGGAAGAGCATGGGGTTGATGATGATTTTCTTTCCGACCTTATCAATCAGGTTTTCGGAAGAGAACCTCATGGTACTTTCAAAATCCCCGTTCTCCGTCACTTTTGAATCGATTCCGGTAAAGTCTACGGCAAAATTTTCCTTGTACTGTTTTTTATATTTATCTGCATTCTCATCGTAGCTTTCTTTGGCAAACATTGCATAGGTTCCGGTATCCCGGTCGGCATAAGTTCCGGAAATGCTGCCGTCGTCATTGATTTTTGCGGCTACGGTAAGATAAGTAAAGCTGGTCTTGGCATTCACCATAGACAGCTGCTGCACTTTGTCCTTGGCAAGCAGGATCCCGAACTGGTTCCAGTCCCGGGGCGGGAGCTGGTCTACCGAAGACTGCCTGGAAGTGGCATCGTACAAATGGAACCCGTCTTTGGTCTGTATGGCGGCAATCACCAGGTTCAGATGGGAAACATTGGGCGAGGCAATATTGATCAGCCCGTTGCTGACAGTGGAAATGGCCAGCGGATCTGCCTTAATGCCTGCTTCCCGCAACAGCATAACCAGAAACAGGTTGATTTCAGCAGCGTTTCCGGTTTTGGTTTCCAGCATTTTTTTGATGCCGTCCTCGGTGTAAAGACCGCGGTCCTTGTTCCAGGTAAAGGTATTTTTAACATAGCTGAAAATGGCATTGGCTTTATCCATCTCATTGGTAATGCCTGCAATGCCGGCCGGCATATTCTCTTTGGCCAGCCTTGTTTTCTTCAGCTCGCCACCGAAATCCTCATTTTCGTACAGCCTTTCCTTGATCTGTTCCCAGGAGGAAGAATACAGCTTCAGCTCCTTAAAGTTGGTGGAATGAAGCTCGGCACTGATTTTCGTCCGGTAATTCATATCGTTGTTGATAAACTTTTCCGTTTTAAAAGGCTTCAGGTTATCATATCCGAAACGGTAGGTCCGGTAGTTCATTCCATACATCATCTTCTCTTCCACTTCCCGGTATTTAGGATTCAGGAAACCGGTGTAATTCACGTTATACGCAATGTTTCCGGGCGTGTCCAGCACATATTCCGTATACAATGACGGTGTATTGCTCTCAATAATGATTTCGGGGATGCTGAAAAGGAAGGGTGAAGTGATTTCGTACTGGTATTCGATCACGGAACCGTTTTTCACATTGGGGAAGGCAAATTTGGTGATCGAAACATATTTGCTCTCTTTGCTTTTGTATTTCGAGCTTTTGTCCACCTTTGTGGCGACGGAAGCACCGTTTTCCAGGTTATAGGTAAAGGCTTTCATTCTGGAGAGCGTTTCCTGGTTGCTTCCGTTCTGGTACAGGGGAACTTCGAGGTTCAGCCAGTCTTCGGCTTTCTCCTTGTCGTAGATTTTCACCCGGTAGAATGCTTTTTTCACCAGGTTGCCGGAATTGTTATCTATACTGAAATGCAGGGATTTATACAGGATTTCCGCAGGCGCATTTTCATCCAGCGAAGATTTCTGCCTGGAGAGGTCGGCATCACTGAATTTCGGGATTTCAAGAAACTGGTGTTTCTGTGCATGCGCCAGGGTTAAAGCTGCCGAACACAATGCCAGAAGGATTCTCTTTTTCATGGTTAGATTTTGGAAATTAAAATTTTTGAATTATCGTTACTGATAATTTTCTTTCTGAACTGAATATACTCATTGTATTTTTCTTTAGGATACAATCCTTTATTGATCCTCATGATGCGGCTGACTTTAACTTCTTCCCCACTCTTTGCAAAGATCAGCTTATAGGTTCCGAACTCCGAACTGAGGGAGACGTTTTCAGGCATTTCCTCCATCCTGTAGCTCTTCGGAAGTGCAAAACTGATTTCATATTCATCTTCAAAAGACTGCCTGAGCTCAAAAGGCAGTTCCCTGTTTTCATCGGTTTTATAGATCTGCCCGGAATAGACCGGTACAGCCCGGAAGATCATACTGTTTCCTGCATTTTTGGAATAATTGCCGGCTCTGAAATCAAGATCAAAGGTAGCTACCGCATGATCCTTGTCGTTTATAAAATTATTCATTTCGATCTTATCAAAATGCAGGACATCAATCATGCTTTTTACGGCTTCATTACGTTCTTTCGGTGCCAGGGAAGCAAATCCGAGGGTATAATCATACTGATTGCCTGTAAAGGTGAAATTCCCTTTCCCGGAAATGCTGTTGTCTTCATTGAGGTTTACTTTAAGGATCTGTTTCTCCTTACTCTGCTCGGCAGAATAAGTAGGCGTATCGAGGACTTCAATCCCGTCTTTTTTTACTACAAGGACGTTTCTGTCCGTTGTGGTATATCCCAGGTGATTAAAGGCCATCTGCTGTGATGTGTTTTCCAGCCAGATATTGCCTTTCTCCGTAGGTACCATCAGGACGATATGGTTGCCGCCCATCTTCGGAAAATCCTTATCAAAGGACACCGGTGAATCTCCGGAGTTGATCTTGCAGTAATAGGAAGGAATGCCGGCTTCATCAAGAAGGGTCTTCATGTAAGTAGAGAGTCCTTTACAGTCTCCATACCCTTTCTTCTGCACTTCATCCGGCAGCATCGGCTGCCATCCCCCGATCCCGAGTGCCACGAAAATATACCGTGTCCGGCTCTGCATATGCTGGTAGATTTTCCTTACTTTTTCCTCTGTGGTGCCCTGCAGATTCAGAGCGGCCACTTCAGCTTTGATGGCCGGTGTCGATACGAATACCGGTTCCAGGATGTTTTTATAGTACCAGGTCCCGAAGTCCTTCCAGTCATTGATGCTTCCCTTTTTCCCTTCAAGGTTGAATTTTGTAAGGGCAAAGCTAACTTTCGGAAGGATCTTTTCAGGCCGGGGCAGCAGGAATGATTCATCAAGAGCAGGAACATTGGTGTAGCTGTATACTTTTTCTCCGGCACTTTCACTCTCAGTTACCGCTGTATATTGGTAAGGCGAAGGGTAAATTTTTGACTTCAGTTCGATTCCCGATTTATTGATGATTTTCATACGGGCTTCTTCCAAAGATACCTGGGTGGATCTGAAAGGGGAAAAATCCGGCAGGAAGATGGTGTTCTCATCACCGATCTGGTAAGAGAACTCTACGGTATACGGGTACTGGGTTGGGGTATAAGGCAACGCCATTATCCTGTTGTCTGAATAAAACGTACCCTGGTTGTTATTGGCAAAATCCCCGAAATCTGATCTGGAAAAAGATTTTATCTTTTTACCGGCTTCATCATATACCGTAACTTTGATGTCGGAAATGCTGTTTCCCTTTTCATAAGGAATATATACCCGTGCATTTGAATCCCCGTCTTTGTTCAGTACTGTTGTCACCATGTAATAATGATACCGGATATCATCGATGGTATTAATCTGAACCGTTGTGATATCTTTCCTGATGACTGCATCCGCATTCTTTTTAAGGTTCTCCGGAATGGAGGAAACCGGAAAGTTCTGCGCATAATAAAGGGAAGCTAAAGAAAATGCTCCCAAACAAAGGATTTTCATCATGGTTACTAAAATTTAGCAAAAATAACAAAATCCGGGGAATAGCTGAAATTAATTTTTCATCAGGCTGAGCGTATGTATTTTTATTTTCAATCAGACTTTATACAAGTGTTTTCCGAGTCGTATTATTGTAGAGACAACTTACTGACAGCCAATAAAAAAAAGACCTCATTGCTGAGATCTTTTTATATTGATTCTGAATACATGAATACTTTACCTTAAAATGGAATTAAGCATCAATTTTAGCATATTTCGCATTTTTCTCGATGAATTCCCTTCTCGGCGGAACTTCATCACCCATCAGCATGGAGAACACGCCGTCTGCCTCCACGGCATTGTCGATGGTTACCTGCTTCAGGATTCTGTGCTCAGGGTTCAGGGTAGTTTCCCATAGCTGTTCAGGGTTCATTTCCCCAAGACCTTTATAACGCTGAACCTCTACGCCTCTTCCGTCCGGAGACATTTCCAGCGTAAACTCTTCACGCTCTTTTTCGTTATAGGCATAGATTTTCTTATTTCCTTTCTTCAGTAGGTACAATGGCGGCTGCGCGATGTAGATGTATCCGTTTTCGATCAGTTCTTTCATATACCTGAAGAAGAACGTCAGAATAAGGGTAGAGATGTGGGATCCGTCGATATCGGCATCGGTCATGATAACGATTTTGTGATACCTCAGCTTTGCCATGTTGAGTGCCTTGCTGTCTTCTTCAGTACCAACGGAAACACCCAGCGCCGTATAGATGTTCTTGATCTCCTCGTTATCATATACTTTATGAAGCATGGATTTTTCCACGTTCAGGATCTTTCCTCGCAGAGGAAGGATGGCCTGGAAAAAACGGTCGCGGCCCTGTTTTGCCGTTCCGCCTGCGGAATCTCCCTCTACCAGGAAGATTTCAGATTCAGCCGGATCTTTTGAAGAACAGTCGGACAGTTTTCCCGGAAGCCCGGAACCTCCCATAGGGGATTTCCGCTGTACCATTTCGCGGGCTTTTTTCGCTGCCTGCCTGGCCTTTGCCGCCAACACTACTTTCTGTACGATGATTTTTGCTTCATTCGGGTTTTCTTCCAGGAAGTTGGTCAGCATTTCGCCTACGATCTTATCCACGGCTCCTGAAACCTCAGAGTTCCCCAGTTTTGTTTTGGTCTGCCCTTCAAACTGCGGCTCCATTACTTTTACGGAAATTACGGCGGTCAGTCCTTCACGGAAGTCATCTCCGGTAATTTCCACTTTTTCTTTCTGAGGGATTCCCAGGTCGTCCGCATATTTTTTCAGGGTTCTCGTCAAGGCCCTTCTGAAGCCGGCAAGGTGGGTTCCCCCTTCGTGTGTATTGATGTTATTTACATAAGAATGAAGGTTTTCGTTGAAAGAGGTATTGTAACGCATGGCTACTTCTACCGGGATATCATCCCTTTCCCCTTCCATGAAAATTACGTTCTCCATAATGGATTCGCGGTTTCCGTCGATATACTCAACAAATTCCTTAAGTCCGCCTTCAGAATGGAAGACTTCGGTTCTGAATGATCCGTCTTCCAGTTTTTCCCTTTCATCCGTCAGGGTAACGGTAATTCCTTTGTTCAGGTAGGAAAGTTCCCGCAGACGGCTTGCCAGGGTATCGTAGTTATACACCAGTTCCGTAAAGATGGTATCATCCGGCTGAAAGAACTGCTTGGTTCCCCTTTTATCACTGTGCCCGATTTCTTCTACTTCAGTTTGGGCTTTTCCTTTGGAATATACCTGCTGGTACACGTTTCCGTCCCTGTAAACGGTAGTGATCATTTCATTGGAAAGTGCGTTCACACACGACACCCCAACTCCGTGAAGACCTCCTGAAACTTTATAGGAATCTTTATCGAACTTACCTCCGGCCCCGATCTTCGTCATCACCACCTCAAGTGCGGATTTCTGCTCTTTTTCGTGGAAGTCTACCGGGATCCCTCTACCGTTGTCGCTTACCTCAACTCCGTTTCCTTCTTTGATGCTTACGAAAATGGTATCGCAGTAGCCTGCCAAAGCCTCGTCAATAGAGTTATCCACTACTTCATAAACCAAGTGATGGAGACCTCTTACGCCTACGTCACCAATGTACATTGAAGGACGCATACGAACGTGCTCCATTCCTTCCAATGCCTGAATACTACTCGCTGTATATTGTTTCTGACTCATATCTATGGGTTGTTCTTTTTTATTTTAAATGTATTTTTTACTAAATAGCGGGAATCAAACTGATTTCCCTTTTTTCTCAGGTTTACCCGGACTTCCATTTTATCTGGATAGAGTGAAAACTCGAGGCTTTTAAGCTCATCTTTTTTCACTTCGATTTCACCGGTCTGGTCTTTGCCTTTCAGCATATCGAAATATTCCCCTGAAAACCTGAAATCTGAAGAAAGACTGCTATCATAAGGCGTTACGCTGAATACCAGGATGTAGGTTTTCTTTTCGAAATCATAGGTAAGCTGCTGTTCGATTTTATTGATATAAAATGCTATTCCTGAATGATCGTTCTTCTTGCCGGCATAAAAGAACGCATCGGGAAGCTGAAGCTGCACATCTTTCTGGGTTATTTCAAGGTCACCTCTTGGAAGAAGATATTCATTGGTCATCTGCTGAACTCCGCCAACCGTAAGCGAACGGTAGAATGTATCGATATTCTTTCTGGTCTTTTCTTCGTCCGGGGTTTCAATATAGGTTTTATAAAGCGGAATGGTACATTCGGTGCCACCGGTTTTTGTATTGATTTCCTTGCAGAGCCTTGTCAGAAGCCCGGGCTGGAATTCATCCACCTTTTCATCGAGGCTGATCTTATTGGCTTTTCCCACTTCCCGCACCAGCTGTACGTATTTTGAAACCTTTGCATCATACGGGAAATCCATCATATTGAGGAAATGAGCCAGCACCTGTTCATTGGTCATATTCAGCCTGATGAACATATACATGAAATTGGCAGCATTGAACCGGGGATCATAGTTATCAAAATCCACCATTCCGGGACGTGCTTTCCAGGTATTGTTATTCAGGACAGGAACCGTGGCAATGGGTTTGCCCATCATCGTACTGTTCATTTTCGGCACGATCACAAATCCGGTCTTCAGGAAATCATAGGTCCTGTTCTGAAAAAAAATCAGTGACAGGGAATTGAAGCTGCCGTTATTGCCTGCCGAACGCTGGTGGTCCTGATAAAAAATCTCTCCGGAAATCCGTCTGGCTTCATCAACAAAAAAACTGTATTCTGACGGAAGATGAACCGGTTGTCCCTCCTCCATATAGATACGGTGAAGTCCGTTTCTGAACTGAGCAGAAAAACAGGAAAAAGAAAGCAGAAAAAGCGCTGTTGTACGCTTTCTGTTCAACCATTTTATCACCGGACTTTCAAACACTTTATTACAATAAAAATTCTTACAAATATCGTGATTTTTTACGAGATATGAAAGTTAAAATATGTCAAAAAACGCCTGATTTTTCAATGAAATCCGGTGGCTGGTTTCTTTTGTAAAAATACCAAAGGTAAAACCTATTTCCCGGGGAAACCCTGTTGTAAATCATACCCGCTTCCGTAATTTATGCTTACATTTAGTTGCTTAAAATTAATTGTATGGATGATTTTCTTGCTGCCCGTTCACAGATGGCCATGTCGCTCGGGTTCCATATCATTTTTTCATGTGTGGGAATGGTGATGCCGTTCCTGATGGCTTTTGCCCACTGGAAATACCTGAAGACGGATAATGAAGTGTATAAAGGCCTGACCAAGGCATGGAGCAAAGGCGTTGCCATTCTTTTCGCCACCGGAGCCGTTTCCGGTACCATGCTGTCGTTTGAGCTCGGCCTGCTCTGGCCGCAGTTCATGAAACATGCAGGCCCGATTTTCGGGATGCCGTTTTCCCTGGAAGGAACGGCTTTCTTCATCGAAGCCATTGCCATTGGTTTCTTTCTCTATGGCTGGGACCGCTTCAACCGATGGTTTCACTGGTTCTGCGGATTCCTGGTGGGCGTAAGCGGACTCGCCTCCGGGATCCTGGTCGTTGCGGCCAATGCCTGGATGAATTCCCCTGCCGGATTCGATTATATCAACGGGGAATACATGAACATCGACCCGATCAAAGCCATGTTCAATGATGCCTGGTTTTCACAGGCGCTGCACATGACGGTGGCTGCATTCTGTGCTACCGGGTTTGCCGTTGCCGGCGTACACGCTTACCTGATCATGAAGAAAAAAAATGTGGAATTCCATACCAAAGCTTTTAAGATTGCGGCAGGATTCGCCATGATCGGGGCTTTCGGAGCTCCTCTGACCGGTGATACGGCAGCTAAATCCGTTGCTAAGAGGCAACCGATCAAGCTGGCAGCGATGGAAGCCCATTTCAATACCGAAAAAGGGGCTGCTTTCGTCATCGGCGGCATTCCAAATGAAGAAAAGGAAGAAATAAAATATGCCGTAAAGATCCCGAAAGTACTGAGTTTCCTGGTTTCCGGTGACTTCAATTCCGAAGTAAAAGGATTAAAGGATTTCCCCAGGGATGAATGGCCGCCGGTAGCAGTGGTTCACTACGCTTTCCAGATTATGATTTTCTTCGGCGTGGTAATGATTATCATCGGAAGCCTGTATCTGTTTGCCGTTTTTTTCAGGAAGGAATGGCTTACCCGCCACTGGTTCCTGAAAACATTCCTGATCGCTACGCCTTTCGGGTATATTGCACTGGAAGCAGGCTGGACGGTAACGGAAGTCGGCAGGCAGCCCTGGATCATCTATGGGATCATGCGTACCGTGGATGCCGTAACCCCGATGCCCGGTATACAGTATTCGTTTTATTTCTTCACGGCCGTTTTCGCTTCCCTGTCTCTCCTGATGGCTTTCCTGCTGAGCCGGCAGATCAAAATGGTACCGAAATTATATGATCCCACCGATCCTCAGTTTAACCCTAAAACCAAGAAATCATGATGTATGTTGTAATAGGCTTTCTGTGGCTGTCCATATGCCTGTATGTCATCCTGGGCGGTGCCGACTTCGGTGCCGGCATCGTGGAATTGATGACCCGCAAAAAAAACCGTCCCAAGACGCAGGTGATCATGTATGAATCGATAGCACCGGTATGGGAGGCCAACCATATGTGGCTGATTATTGCCGTGGTGATCCTGTTTGTCGGGTTTCCTGAAGTATACACGACTCTTTCCACCTACCTTCACATTCCACTGGTGCTGATGCTCATCGGGATTATCGCCCGGGGCACCTCGTTCACCTTCCGGCATTATGATGCCGTGAAAGACCAATGGCAGAAAGTATATACCCAGATTTTTTATTTCTCCAGCCTGCTGACGCCTTTTTTCCTGGGGCTGATAGCCGCTGCCACCATTTCCAGGTCCATCCATCCGGAAGCCGGTAATTTCCTGGATCTTTATATTTTCAGCTGGCTTACGGGGTTTGGCGTTTCGGTAGGCTTCTTTACAACCGCCCTCTGCGCCTATCTTGCTTCGATCTTTGCACTGCGTGAAACCGCAGACCGTATGGAACTGAAACTCATGATCAGAAAATCCAAGCAGACCATGGTTTTCGTGGTAATTACCGGTCTGCTGGTCTTTTTAACAGCTTATATTTCGGATATCCCGTTGGTGATGTGGGTATTTTCCAAGCCTTTGGGTATTATGGCGACTGCCTTTGCCACCATCTGCCTGCTGCTGATCCTCAGGGCCATGCATACCGGTAAACTGCTTGCTGTACGTGCGCTGGCCGGTTTCCAGATCATCATGATTTTGGTAGCCGCTACCTACCAGCATAATCCCGACATTATCCTTTTCGGGAACGGGCAGCAACTTTCCCTGCTGGAACATGTAGCCGCTCCGAAAACGATTACCGCCCTCGGATGGGCACTGATCTTAGGTTCCGTATTTATCCTGCCGTTCCTGTTTTACCTGATGGTTTCCTTCAGCAAACGGCGGCGACAGCTGACCGATACGGCAAAACCGGAAACGCCGGTGAAGTAAACAGGTGCCCTTCAAATAAAAAACCCCTCCGCGATTTAATTGCGGAGGGGTTTTTAGCTCTATATTATGAAAAACATTTTATAACATGTCAGAGGTTTCTCTGGCTAATTCAGGAGATTCATCAATATGATTCCGGTTACCTCCGCACAGGACTCTTCTCAGAACCTCTTTCTGATATGATTAAAAATAACCGTATTTGCACTTAAAATGAGTTTCAAAACTGCTATAATAATTATGCTGATGACAACTGCAGGAACAGCAAGTAAAGAACCTCTGACAGACCATCCGGTCTCAATCACAGCATAAAGTGATCCTCCAAAAACTCCTGAAGTAACTAGTATTGCCACAATAAACATCCACCTGTTTCTTAATTCATAGTAAGAGACTTCTGATAAAATGTATCCTTGCTTCCTACCATACAGAACTTCCAGAAACATTCCTTTTTTACCGGTAATAATCATTTCCTCTCCCTTTGCAAAAATCCGTTTGGAAACATCAACTTCCTCCGGATTGTAATACAGGGTAACAGACTGCTCTTTTTCTGATTCGGCAAAAATTCTTTTTATAACTACGGCTTCCTGCTTTCTGTCATTAAACCGGTGTATCGTAAACATTTCATGGAAATCATTATCTCCGTTTTTTTTAGATTGATAAAAAATGACTGTACAGGCATCATCCAGCAGCTTTGCTCTCTTCAGGATATAGATTTTGGAAAAATCTTTTTTGATGTAAGCCTTTTTGTTCTGAAAAAAAATTTCAATCCAGTCAATCCCATTCCGATGTTTAACACGGTTAAAATCAACAATATTACCATTATATAAACAGACTCCGGTTTCTGAGTTCTCTTTGTGATCTGAATATACTGCTATTGTCTGGTTAATTTTAATTTTCTTAAGCATTAGTTTTAGTTTTAAATAGAAGAATCATCAATAATAAAGGCCACCCGAAGATGACCTTTTATATTACAAATAATGAGTATTACATAAGTTTCATCAAAACCTGCTCATCCGTTTTCTCCACCTTCACCAGGTTGTTTTTGGTTAAAGTCTTGGAAGCCTTGTCCCACTTCTTTCCGGACAGCTGGCTTCTTTCCTTTACCTCAGCCAGCAGGAACGGTTCTTCGCGGGAATTCAGGATTTCAAGGATTACCTTTTCATCTTCTCCGAGTTCGATCTGAGGAACGGTTTTCTCCGGCTTCATCTGCGGGAAGAACAGCACTTCCTGGATGGAAGCATTATTGGTAAGGAACATGATCAGCCTGTCCATACCGATTCCAAGTCCTGAAGTCGGCGGCATTCCGTATTCCAGGGCCCTGAGGAAATCCTCATCAATGAACTGTCCTGCTTCGTCATCCCCTTTCTCCGAAAGCTTCAGCTGGTCTTCGAAACGCTCTCTCTGGTCGATAGGGTCGTTCAGCTCGGAATAGGCATTGGCAATTTCTTTTCCGCACACCATCAGCTCAAAACGTTCCGTAAGTCCTTCCTTGCTTCTGTGTTTCTTGGTCAGCGGAGACATTTCAACCGGATAATCGGTAATAAAAGTCGGCTGGATAAAGTTTCCTTCGCACTTTTCCCCGAAAATCTCGTCGATCAGCTTTCCTTTCCCCATGGTTTCATTCACCTCGATACCGATGGATTTTGCAAAATCAAAGAGCTCCTGCTCCGTTTTTCCGGTAATATCGAAACCGGTGAACTTCAGGATGGCATCGGTCATTGAAATTCTCTGGTAAGGGGCTTTGAAGTCCACTTCATATTCCCCGAAAGTGGCTTTGGTAGTCCCGTTAACCTGTACGGCGCAGAACTCAAGCAGCTTTTCAGTAAAATCCATCATCCAGTTGTAGTCCTTATAAGCTACATAGATCTCCATAGCGGTAAATTCCGGGTTATGCGTTCTATCCATCCCTTCATTCCTGAAGTTTTTCGAGAATTCGTAAACCCCGTCGAAACCGCCTACGATTAGTCTTTTCAGATATAATTCGTTGGCAATTCTTAAATATAAAGGAATATCCAAGGCATTGTGGTGGGTAATGAACGGCCTTGCTGCAGCTCCTCCGGGAATCGATTGTAAAATCGGGGTTTCCACCTCAAAATAGCCGGCATCGTTGAAGAAAGTCCTCATTGCATTGAAGAGTTTTGTTCTCTTTACAAAAACCTCTTTTACGTGAGGATTAACGGTTAAATCCACATAGCGCTGCCTGTATCTCATTTCCGGATCGTTGAACGCATCATAGACTACGCCGTTTTCATCGGTTCTCGGTTGCGGAAGCGGCCTCAGGGATTTGGTAAGAAGCGTAAAGTTCTTTACCAGCACGGTCTTTTCACCTACCTGCGTAGTGAACAGCTCTCCTTCTACCCCAATGATATCACCAATATCCAGAAGATGCTTATAGACTTCGTTATACAAAGTTTTGTCTTCACCGGTACAGATTTCATCCCTGTTAAAATACACCTGGATCCTGCCTGTAGAATCCTGCAATTCAGCAAAAGAAGCTTTTCCCTGAATTCTTCTGGACATCAGTCTTCCAGCAATCTTCACCTGTTTACTTTCTGCGAAACCCTGCTTTATGGATTCTGTGGTATCCGTAATTACATATTCATCCGCCGGGAATGCATCAATTCCCATTTCAACAAGCTTACTCAGCTTTTCTCTTCTAATGATTTCTTGTTCTGATAATTGCATTTCTTATTTTTCTAAAAGCGTACAAATTTAGTGATTATTTATAATAATCGGGTTTAAAAGTCGATGTAAATCCGATGATGTCTGGTTTGTACAGGGATTAATATCCATTGTACCGTAAAGATGGACCGGAAACAGAGACAGGCCCGCTGTTTTAAGATCCTGCTGGCACCTGTCTGTATATTTCCACCAGCCTGACATGATAATAAAGAATCCGGAGATCTTTCCTTTTACATAAGATGATATCACTTTTCTATAAATTGTAGCATTGTATAGTTATCGTTAAAACCCGTATTATACTATACAATAACTCACCATATACCTCATT
This sequence comes from uncultured Chryseobacterium sp., assembly GCF_913776365.1. Taxonomy (GTDB): domain Bacteria; phylum Bacteroidota; class Bacteroidia; order Flavobacteriales; family Weeksellaceae; genus Chryseobacterium. Next base: position 13,897 of record NZ_CAJYMO010000045.1, read on the forward strand.
TTGCATATAAATTCACATAAAATTAAAAAAAATCACAAATTAATGAATTAAAATAAAATTTATTTTTTATCTTTGAATATACCGGCAGTTAACAACTGTTTACAGGAAGAGGTAAAGTGCTTTTCCACCTCCGCAATGTATGTCAGCATATGATGAAAAGGGAGATTCCGGTAATCAGCGGAACCGGCCGCGTATGGCTCAGGAAGGTAAAAGTTCTAATGCTGCAGTCAGCATATTTTAATATGATTCTAGAAACACAATTCCCAAGCGCCTTATCTTCCTGTAGGGCGCTTACCTCTTACTGAGATTCAGCCAGGTCCTGCGGTTATTCCGTGGCACGAATGTCCAGGCCAGCATCCGGCTTGTTTTCTGTCCCTGCGCCATCTCGATCACCCTGAATTCTGCGGCTTTTACTTTCCTGCAAAGAGCCATGAGTTTTGCGAGATGATCCTTTCTGGAAACCAGGCAGGTAAACCACATGACCTGTGAAGCATACAGCACACTTTCACCGATCATCTTTGTAATGAATGCCGCTTCGCCACCTTCGCACCACAGTTCAGATTGCTGCCCGCTGAAGTTCAGTACCGGTTTACGGATCTTCGATTGAGTAAGGTTTTTAGTTTTCCTCAGGTTTCCTTTTAATGCGGAAGCTTCGGAATCATGGAAAGGCGGGTTGCACATGGAAAAGGCAAAACGGTCCTCAGGTTCAATGATATTTTTAAAGATACGATCCGCATCCGGCTGTTCCTGTAAACGGATAACGGGCAAAAGATCCGGATTCCGGTCTAAAATCTGCGCTGCGTTGCGTAAAGAGTCTGCATTGATATCGGTTCCAAGCATAGACCAGCCGTATGAACGGTGTGCCAGTAAAGGGTATACCAGATTTGCTCCTGTTCCGATATCGAGACCATGTACCTTCAATCCTTCAGGAATTTTACCAAGAGATTCCGCCAGCAGATCGGCGATGTAGTGAATGTAATCTGCCCTTCCGGGAATCGGCGGACAGAGGTTGGTATCGGGAATATCCCAATACTGAACCTTATAAAAGTGTAACAACAAAGCTTTATTCAGCAGTTTAACAGCCTTCGGAAGGCTGAAATTGATCGTTACACTTTGATAAGCGTTCAGATACACATATTGTTTTAATTCCGGCACACATGAAATCAGCTGATCGAAATCATACGGATCCCGGTGGAGATTTCTGGGATGCAGACTGGACTTTTCAGCCATGACTTATTTTTTCAGGCTTACAATGTACTGCACTATTTTTCCGGCATCCTCCTTTGATATCTGGGGATGGGCAGGCATCGGGACATTCCCCCATACTCCGCTTCCGCCTTCTATAATCTTGGAGGCCAGCAGTTCGGTATCTTTATCCGTATACTTCGCTGCAATTTCCCGGTAGGAAGGCCCTACCATTTTTTCCGTTATTGAATGGCACCCTGAACAGTCAAGGGTCTCTATCATCTGTTCTCCGGAAAGATGGCCTGCAGAAGTATTCCGTGCATCAGATGTTCCGGGAGAAGGACTGCTCTCCACAGGCGTTTCTTTTTTAGAACAGGAAAATACCAGCAATACCAGGCTTCCTGCCAGAAAAAATTTCTTCATTATTTTTTGGTAAGCGTATCCGGTTTTGCTTCGCCGGCAGGTAAAGATTCCGCTGCATTTACTTTTACGGCTTCTGTCTTTCTGGCAGTGGAATCCACTACGGTAGGAGCATCCGGTTCAGGCAACATCGTGTTGCTGTCCTGTAAGTCATGATTGGGCTTTTTTGAACAGCTTGCTGCTACTAGACCTCCGATAAATGCGATAGCTAATACTTTTTTCATTATTTTTTCCTATAAAATTTAGACAAAAATATAAAAAATAAACGTTTAAACTCATGATAAATATCCATTTTAAAGATATTTTACCGGATACAAAGCTGGGAAATCCTTATATTTAAGATCGTTTTAAATGCCAAAGCATGGTTTTCCTTTCAAAAATTCTCTTTTTCACAAGCCACCACGGCTTTCTTACGGTGATCGCTCTGTTCTTATTTTTCGGACTGTTATCGGCTCTTACCAAAAAATGGGCACTGCTGATCATTGCCTTTATTGTATCCATTGGAAATGTCATCAGCGGACAGTTCCTGAATGCCTGGTTTCTAAATACTTACGGTACTGAAAGCACAGCCGTTATCACTTCCGATGTCGAGACCAGCTCTACCCTCAATGAACAGCGCATCCATGATTATGAAGCTATTGTGAAGAAAACCGACGGAAGCTATATTACAACTTTCTTTTCGACCACAACGGCAGCGATTTATCCTATCGAAAATGCCATCCGGATTCCGCAGAAAGAAAAAAGGTTTCCGGTAAAATTCATTCCCGATTACGAAAAAAACATCGTTATGCTCTACAATCAGTCTGATGAAGGAAAAATGCTGTTAAAATACCAGAAACGTGCGCCCGTTGAAAAAGCAAGAATACAGTATGAAGCAGATCCGGAAAACCAGGAATTTATCCGTGAATACCGTTCAGCCCTACAAAACTACCTGAATGAATACGATGACCCTGAATATTCGGCAAAGCTCAGACAATTGGAAAGCAAATAATTTTCAGATTAAAAATCGAAAAGGAACAGGATTTGTTATATGCTTCACGATTTATTTTTACCATTTTGTTTTTCATATCAAAAAAATATATACATTTGTACCATGTTTAGTAACAGCAATAATATTTGGTGGTGGCTTTCAAACTCTTCGTCGGGTCTGAGGCTGTTGTCGTGCTGTTAATTCATCTTAACGCATAAATAATAAAACAATATACAAAAGAGACTTTGACGGATACCGTTGAAGTCTTTTTTATTTAACCCTATTTAAAAATAAACTGCAGATGTTCAGTAAAAAAATAAAAGTAAAAACCGTTTCAAGAAAAACGTTGGGTGATCTCCGGACACCGATGAATATTTACCTCCAGGTCCGTGACAAATTCAGGGATACCATCCTGCTAGAAAGCTCGGATTCCAAAAATATCGACAATAATTTCTCATTTATCGCCATCAATGCCATTGCCGGAATCGAGATCAAAACCCTGACGGAATTTGAGGTAAAACTTCCCGGGCAGGAACCAGTAAAACAATCCATTGAAGGGCAAAAAATCACGGAAATCCTACAGGACTTCGCCCATGTATTTGAATGTGAAAACACCAGTGATCCCATTGAAAAGACCGCACAGAGCCTTTTCGGATATACCAGTTTTGAAGCGGTGCAGTTTTTTGAAAATCTGACCTTCAAGCCACAAAGCCCGGAAGTGGAAATCCCTATCCTCCGGTACCGGTTGTATCAGTATGTGATTGCCATCAACCACTACAATGATGAAATGCACATCATTGAGAACCAGATCGCAGGGATCAAGCCGGAACTCTATGTATTGGAAAGTCTTATTAAAAATCAGAATTCCGTGGTCTATCCTTTCGAGAAAGACGGCGAAGAAACTTCAAACATCACTGATGAAGAGTATATTGACCTGGTGAAAACCGCGCAGAAGCACTGCATGAGAGGTGATGTCTTCCAACTGGTATTAAGCAGAAGGTTTGAACAGAAATTCAAAGGAGACGAATTCAACGTTTACCGCGCATTGAGAAATATCAATCCTTCTCCTTACCTGTTTTTCTTTGATTATGGAAATTACAGGCTCTTCGGATCCAGCCCTGAAAGCCAGCTGATCATCAAAAACAACAAAGCGGTCATCCATCCTATTGCCGGTACCTTTAAAAGAACCGGACATCTCGAAACCGACCTGCAATCCATTGAAGCTTTAAAAAATGATGAAAAGGAAAATGCCGAACACACGATGCTGGTCGATCTTGCCAGAAACGATCTGGGTAAACTCGGGAAAAACGTTACGGTAACCAAACTGAAGGAAATCCAGCTTTTTTCCCACGTCATCCATATGGTAAGCGAGGTAACGGCAGATGTACAGGAAAAAACAAATCCTTTTGAAATGGTGGCAGCCACCTTTCCTCAGGGTACCTTAAGCGGAGCTCCTAAGCATAAAGCCCTCCAGTTAATCGACAAATATGAAAAAGATTCCCGGGGCTATTACGGCGGCTGTATCGGAATGATCGGTTTAGACGGCGAATGCAACCAGGCCATTATGATCCGTACTTTTTTAAGCAAAAACAATACGC
>NZ_CAJYMO010000046.1 GCF_913776365.1 uncultured Chryseobacterium sp.
GGCTGAACCTGTACAAAGCCGTAGAAAAAATCATTGCAGCAGCCAAAGAAGGCATTGTATCATTTGCCGAAGGCGACGAGCAGCGGATGATGCTTTCCGGACTGAGAAGGTTCACCAAGTATACCAATCATCCGAATGTGGTAGCGCTTACAGAAAAAATAGCAGCCCACTATCTTGAAAAGGCAGCGTATTAGTCTCTTACAGATATATTTTGATTTCAGGAACGCCTCAGATTTGAGGCGTTTCTTTTATAATATGTCACGTCACGGATTCAAAATCCGCGACATCCTGTTTTTAGATACGCGACATCACGTTTGTTTTAAAATCCGCGACATCCTTTTTTAGATCTTACAGATGTAATATCCGGACCGGTACGGTTGTCTTAATAAAAAAATGATTTTATCTGTTTCGGACTTATTTTTAATTTTCTAATTTCAGATACAATACAATACAATACAATACAATACAATACAATGACAATGAAAATCTTCTTACTTAGCCTCCTGACAGCATCCGTCTTCGTGAGCGCACAGCTGAAAGAACGAAAACTGATCTTGCCTAAAAAAGATACTGCTACGATACAGCGGCCGGACCGGAACCCGGCAAAGAAAACTTTCCCCGGACAGAAGAATGATGCTTACAAGATGCCGGTTGCACAACCGGATCAGAAAACATCCTATTCCAGCCTGAAAGAAAACCGGAAGGATACCACAGAGTATAAGATTCTGAATGCTACTCCGCCCAGGACAAAGAAAGAACGCAGCGATCTGCCGTCAAAATAATAGAATGTTATGGATTTAAAATCCGCGACATTACGATTTGTAAAAAATTATAGATGAAAAATGCCTCTGAAACTGGGGCATTTTATATTTTTGTATTCTGTTTTTATAAATGATACATGACTAAAGAAGAACTGCTGAACAGAGCCATAAAGATTGCCGACAAAGCACACAAGGGCCAGACAGATAAATACCATGCACCCTATATTGCCCATGTAATGCGGGTAATGGAATACGGTAAAACCATGGATGAAAAAATTGTGGGCGTCTTACATGATGTAGTAGAGGACCATCCGCATGAATTCAGCCTGGACTACCTCAGGAACGAAGGCTTCCCGGAATACATTATTTTTGCCATCAGCTGCCTTACGAAATTTGATCCCGAAGAGCATTATGATGATTTCGTCAAAAGAACCGAACGCTCCCCTCTTGCGGTAGCCGTAAAATTAAATGACCTGCGCGACAATATGGACCTGCGGCGGGTAAACCGTGAACTGACCCCGAAAGATATCAAAAGGTTCAATAAATATTTAAAAGCGTATCATTACCTCACGGAAAAATACTAATCTTCTCCAGCCACAAACTAATAACCAATCGACTCATGACCAATAAACTTCCTCCCGTTTCTCCCGTATACCGTTCCACGCTGATTTATGCCCTGGCATCGGTGTTCGTATTTTTCACCGTTTACCTGCTGCTTATACTGCTTGCACTTGCGCTTATCGTAGTATTGGGATACGGTGCTGTAAAAATCCTCAGTTTACATGGCGGCTACATAACATTGGTCATCGCATTGGGCATGTTCGGCACCGGGCTTCTGGTCTTTTATTTTCTGATCAAATTTATCTTTTCCCGCCGGCAGGACAACGGCCGGCACCTCCTGGAAATCAGCCGGGCGCAACAGCCGAAACTCTTTGGGATAATCGATGAAATGGTAAAAGAAACAGGGGTCCAGGCACCGAAAAAAGTTTTCCTTTCACACGAAGTCAATGCCTGTGTGAGTTATAATTCCCTCTTCTGGAGCATGTTCCTGCCGGTAAGGAAAAACCTGACTATCGGAATGGGGCTTATCAATACCGTAACCACCGGTGAGCTTAAAACGGTGCTGGCCCACGAATTCGGGCATTTTTTGCAAAAAAGCATGAAAATAGGAGGTTATATAAACCAGGCGGAAAAAATAATCTTTGATACGGTATATAACAACGCCGAGTTTGAAAACTCAGTCAAAAACAGTTCAGGACATTGGGCGTTCCTGATCTTTTCCTCTGTCGCGATGCTGGTGATCAATATTTTCCGCTTCATCCTGAAAACCGTTTCTGAATTTTTATTCAGGCATCATGCTTCCCTTCGCCGAGAAATGGAATTTCATGCCGATGCCGTTGCCACCTATGTTACAAACCCGGGGGAGCAGATCTCTTCCCTGATGAGGCTTGAGCTAAGTGAAGACGCCCTTACCCGTGCTTTTCTTTTTTATACCGAAAGCAAGACAGCATATCTGCCGGAAAACCTTTATGACAACCAGACGGCTCTGATGAGGATCCTGAGTGACACGAACAATTATCCATATAAGAATGGTTTTCCTGTCATTGAAAGCCATGACATCAGCCGTTATAAAAAGAGCAGAATCGAAATTGAAGATCCATGGACCTTTCATCCCGAAACCGGTGCAAGAGTGGAAAGGATTGCCAAAAACCCTACCATAAACCGTCCTGAAAATACCGCTCCTGCCAGAGACCTGATCCTTGGTTTCAGTGAAACCTGCAGGGTGCTGACCAGAAAGTTCCTTACGCTGCAATCCGTTAAAAATACAGGCGAAGAAATTGACAATGAAACTTTTGTAAAGCTCTATGGGGAGAAATTCCCCGTATCACAGGCCAGCCTTTTATTCAACGGGTATTATGATGTGCACCATCCTGTACTGGAAGATCTGGATCTGCTGATCCAAGAACCCCTTGATGCCTGCCACCACGGGTTTTTCAATGATCAGAAGATTACGCTGATGTATGAGAAAGCAGGACTGGAATCTGACCTCTCTACATTACAGTACCTGAAAGCAAACCCTAAGGCCGTGAAAAACTTCCGCTACAACGGAAGTCTTTATAAAGCCCGGGAAGCCGGTATTCTGATTCCACGTTTTACAAAGGATCTGGAAGGAGTGAAGGAAAAAGTCCGGGAGAACGACAGCAATATTTTCAGCTATTTTTATCATAAAGCCAATGATACGGATAAAGATCTCCTGAAAAAAAGGTATGCGGAATTTGCTGTGCTGGACAGGGAGTACGATATGTTTCAGAATTCCGTCAATCATTTTATTCCGCACCTGCAGTTTATGACGACTACCCTTTCCTTTGAAGAAATCCGTAAACACAGGGCTACTTTGCTCCGTCATGAAAAACCGTTTAAAAAGGTACTGACGCAATTTATTGAGGAGTCCGGTTACAGGGACCTGTTGAGCATTGAAGACAAAGAACTTCTGAAAGACTTTATTGCGTCTGAATATATTTATTTTAATAACGACAGATACTATGAAGCAGAGGTAAATGCTGTTTTTACCGTTGTCAATGCTTATCAGGAGATGATCAACAAAACATATACTGCCGGTAAAGAAGCGTTGCTCGATTGCCAGGCCGGCATAGTGAAGGCTTCCTAATCGGCTCCGGGGAAATGATACGTCCGGGCTTTGCTGCCGGTATCGTCAATATTGATGTTCAGGGCAAGGTAAACGAAATGTACGTTTTTATTGCCTTTGGCTTCGAACTCCCGTTGCCAGAGGTAACCGGCCAGTACCCCGAAATGATCATCCACCTGGTACCCGAACCCGCCGTATACCCTGTTCCTGGCGAAAGCCGGTTTGATGGGTGATACGATGAAGATTTCGTCATACACATTGGCGAAAACAGTACCGGGAGCTATTTTCTTGGCATTCAGCGGAACCGAAACATTCAGTCGATAGCGGTAGCGCATCCTTTCCGAGCTTTTATCAGCCTGAGGCTCGTAAAACCATGACTTTTCTGCACGGAACCGGTTTTCAAACTTAACCACTCCTGCCTTGAAGTCAATGACATCCTGCAGCCAGATCCTGAATTCTTCCCTGCTGATTGCATGGTCCTTATACGTGGCGTATCTTCCGAGACCGATGAAGGGCTTATGATTCTTGGTAAGGTTATAGCCCAGCCCTCCTTTGATCTCATAATAATCAGGATAGGTATAGTCTTCAATTCCTCTGGACTGACCCTCGGCGTACAGGAAAAATTTCGGATGAAACTTATAGGTGATCGTCAGTGCATTAAAGCTGGAAATGTGTTCCTGGGCTTTGATAAACAGGAGACTTAAAAACAAACCGAGACTCAGAAAAAGTTTCATCTAAAAAAAATTTCTGCAAATGTAAAGCAATTAACAATTTCGTAATATTAACTTTAATTCATTATCAATTAACATTTACTTAATATTGATATGATAGGAAAATCCCACGTGAAACCACCTTCCCGGCATCATCACTCCGAAAGTTTCTGTATATGAAGTATTTGTAAGATTATTGACCAAAACGTACACGGAAAAGTCATTTTTAACAAAGCTTAATTTCTCGTCAAGCAGGTTATAGCTGCCGCTGTTAAGCCTTTCACTGTACCGGTACATCAGTTCGCTGGAAAAATTTCTGAGGAAGCGGGTTTCCAGTCTTGCAATAAACTGGTGCTTCAGGTTATCGAGAAGGTATCTCGCATCAAATGAATGTTCACCTTTCAGCTTATTGTCGAGGTAAGTATAGCCTGCCGTATATTTCAGCCAGTCCAGAAGCTGGTGGCTTGCCTCGAGATCAATCCCTTTCACCTCTGTATTTCCGATATTCCTTGCATACCATACCGGATCCTGGAGGCTGTTTTTGGTCCAGTCAATCGCATTATCCGTGCTCCGGAGGAAACCGCTGGCCTTCAGCAGCAGTTTTTTGGTCTGGAACTGATAGCCGATCTCCGAATACAAAGCGCTTTCCGGGGTAAGATCGGGGTTCCCCTGTTCCGTTTTGCTGGTATAATAAAGATCGGTAAAGGTGGGAATGCGGTGGACTTTTGCCATATTTCCGTAGATCTTATGATTGGGGAGGAAATTATAGCCTATATCCAGCCCCGGATAAAAAAAGTTGCCCTCCTTCGAATAATTGGCCCAGGAGACGCCCGGACTGATGTTCAGTTTTTTGTCCAGGAGCGAAAAATGATGCTCAAAGAAGACCTGTGATACGAAGCGGTTGCGGTCGCCAAGATTTGTGCTTACCAGAAATTCCTTTCTCAGCTCCACTCCGAGCCCTGTCGTTCCCAATCCCCACTGATAACTGGAATTCACTTCTCCGCCCACATTATTCCCGATATGCATATTCCGGTAAATTTCAGGCTTTTCGCGGTTGAAGAGATACATATCCTGTCCTCTTCTCCAGTAGACGTTAGAGTTCAGGTTCAGTTTGCCGAAAGTCTGGCGGTGCATAAGGCTGACCACAGAGGCCTGGGTTTCCTCGTACTGTTCGGTGGCTTTCGGTGAAGAATAAAAGCCGTTGGCCCCGAACTTTTTCTCTGAAAATCCGGCCTGCAGCCTCAAATCCCCGTTTTGAATGTTCAGTTTGCTTTGATAGAAAATATTTCGGAGCTCGTAATCCGTATTATACATATAGCCTTGGGATGCATGGGTATTTGCCTGCAGGGCATTGGAAAATTTTTCATTTCCGAGCTGGGCATTCAGTCCGAATCCATAGGTTTCATAATCTCCGCCTTCGCCACTTACCTTTACCCTTTTTCCGGGATTGATTTTAGTAATAACGTTGATCGCCCCGGCATAGGCATTCTGCCCGAAACGCCTGGCTGCGGGCCCTTTGATAATTTCGATCCTTTCAACATCTTCCAGGTCAATGGGAAGGTTCAAGGTATTATGGCCGGTCTGGGAATCGTTCATCCGGATCCCGTTCAGCAGGAGCAGTACCTGTTCGAAAGATCCACCCCGGAAACCGATGTCACTCTGTACCCCGTTGGCTCCTCTCCTTCTGACGTCCATTCCGGATACCTGCTGCAGGATTTCATCGATGCTTTTGGCCGGTGAACGGGCAATATCCTCTCTTGTAATGACCGTAATATTCTGGTCAGCACTTTTATAGGGCGTGGAAAACAGCTTTCCCTGGATTTCAACGGTTTCAATATCGGTGGACTGCGGCTGCTGTTGTGCATTTGCGAAAAACAAGGCACCAAGGAAGAAAATGCTTCCAGCTTTTTTGATCATAAAATCAGAATTATCTCAGTTAGAATTTGCAGCCTCAAAAGTAATGGAGTTCAGGAATACCTGCAATGATAATTATCATAAAAAAAGATGCCAGTTGAGATAGCATCTTGGGAAGTAGTTGGATTATCTTTTTCTCATTAAATGTGTAACCAGGTCTCTGAAAAGTTTTCTCATCCTCTATTACAAATTTATAAGTACAATTTTAAATAATTTTAAAATATAAAACAATAGACTGCACCCATAAAATAGATCAATTTTTAAATTTTAACATGTATTCGACAAAAGCAGCCCGACATGATTTATTTAAAAAATTCATTAACAATATGTTACATATTATTCCAGAAAGAATCAATATCATCCTGAGACCACTTATTTTTTTGTACTTCATGATTTAAGGTACGGTTACCCCTCTAATTTCAGGATCATTCCTGCCGGTCAGCCTGCTGAAATGCCCCTTCAGCACACGATAACGTTCATCCGCCACCGGTAATCTCATCCCTGGCATCAGTATTGAATAAAATCATCATAAATCCGGCAAAATTCCGTAATTTTGTTAGTCTTAATTTTACTATGGCTTATACAACAGATATAGATATTAAAAAACAGATTTTCGTTAAGAATGCACACCTTAACAATCTGAAACACATTGATGTGCTCATCCCAAAAAACAAACTGATCGTGATCACCGGTGTATCCGGAAGCGGTAAATCGTCCCTGGCTTTCGACACCATCTATGCGGAAGGACAGCGGCGGTATGTGGAGAGTCTGAGTTCTTACGCACGCCAGTTTTTAGGCAAACTGGAAAAGCCGAAAGTGGATGATATCAAGGGGCTGGCCCCTTCCATTGCCATCCAGCAGAAAGTGATTTCTTCCAACCCGAGATCCACGGTAGGAACCTCAACGGAGATCTATGATTATATGAAACTCCTCTTTGCCAGGATCGGACGGACCTTTTCCCCTGTTTCAGGAGAAGAGGTAAAGAAGGATTCGGTAACGGATGTGGTGGATTATATTAAAGATTCCGGAAAAGAGGCTGTTTTCCTGCTGACGGCACCGCTTGATTATAATGCGGAGAACTTTACGGAAACCCTGAATGTCCTGAAGCTGGCCGGTTTTACACGGCTTGAGGTGAGCGGAAATGTAGCCGGCATCGAAGATCTTGAAAGCTTCGGCTTTATTCCTGAAAAAGGGATGGAAATCAATCTTGTGATTGACCGTTTTTCCTATGAGGAAGATGAAAGTTTTCTGCAGCGCCTCGCGGATTCCATTCAGATGGCTTTCTACGAAGGCCGCGGATATTGCTCGCTGAAAAATACCGAAACCGGAAAAACAAAGCAATTCTCCAATAAATTTGAGCTGGACGGTATAGAGTTTCTGGAGCCGAATGTCCATTTCTTCAGCTTCAACAATCCCTATGGTGCCTGCCCGACCTGTGAAGGCTACGG
>NZ_CAJYMO010000047.1 GCF_913776365.1 uncultured Chryseobacterium sp.
ATGGGCCATCCCAAGCTTCATCACGGTATCGATTTCTTCAACACCCGCCACGCCATTGTACAGGGTTTCGATAGATTCATTGATCATCGGCATCAGGATCCTGTTGGCTACGAATCCGGGATAGTCATTAACTTCCACCGGAACTTTCCCAAGCGTCCGGCTCATTTCATAAATGGTGTCGAACGTTTCCTGGGAAGTAGAGTAGCCCTTGATAATTTCCACCAGCTTCATGATCGGAACCGGGTTCATGAAATGCATCCCGATCACCTTGTCTGCTCTTTTCGTTGCCGCAGCAATTTTCGTGATGGAGATCGAAGAAGTATTGGTGGCAAGGATACAGTTTTCAGGGGCAATCTCATCCATCTGACCGAAGATTTTCAGCTTCAGGTCCTGGTTTTCGGTAGCGGCCTCCACAATCAGGTCCGCATTGCCTGCCGCATCCTGAAGCGCCGTAAAGGTGGTGATATTTCCCAGGGTTTCCGTTTTCTGCTGTTCGGTAAGGTTTCCCTTTGCAATGATACGGTCAAGATTGGCGGTGATGGTTGTCAGTCCTTTGTCCAGGGCTTCCTGTGAAACATCTACCAGTTTGACGGTAAATCCGCTTTGGGCAAAGGTATGCGCAATCCCGTTTCCCATGGTTCCTGCTCCGATAACGACAATGTTTTGAATCATTTCTTCTTGTTTAATTTAAATTTATTTTTTGTAAAGCGTAATATTCCTTGCTTTGGACAGATCGGCTTTCCGCACCGTTTCATCTGTGCTGAAATTAACCATTCCGTCACTTTCTTTTCTTCTGGCACTATTCTGCCTGCTGACAGCGGCTTTCAGCCCTGACACAAATTGTGTTTTCTGGGTTTTCGAAAGTCCGTCTGTCCCGATGTACAGGTTATATTCGCCTTCTCTTCCGAGGCCGCTCTGTTTATATATTTCCAGTGACTTTATTTTATTCTTCTGCTGGAAGTTTTTGATATAGTCCATAACGGGTTTATCGGAAGGTGTACCGCAGCAAATGCTGGCATAGCCTACCTGCAGGTAACTTTCGCTTTTCTGTGCAAAGAAGAAAAAGCTGCTGAATAATGCCGTGGTGATGAATATTTTTTTCATAATAACCGGTTTTAAAAATAAGATTAAATTTTTACTTAGTAAAATAATCCCAGAAAGTCTTTGAAATGTCCGAGATCATTTTACAGTTGACAGCACCCGTTTCCATTGAATTGCTGACCAATACAGCTATTGCATAATGCCTGCCAGAAGGGGTGGTGATGATGGCTATTTCATTTTCTGCACCTGTAAGGCCGGCGTTGTTCTTTCCGGAAGCTCCCGTTTTTCGTGCGGCGGGTGTACCTGCGGGCAACTGTTCGATCAGTTTGTTTTTTCCTGTTGAGGTTGACAGCATCACTTTCGTCAGGTAATCCGTGGACTTTTTGCTTAACAGTTTTCCGTCATAAAACATTTTAAGCAAGGTGACAGCTGATCGCGTTGTGGTGGAATTCCGGTACTGGGCATTCCAGTCTTCATGCATCTGGGCTTCAGTGTACCTGATCCGGAAATTTTTTACGCCTTTCGCATTCATGAATCTCTGGACGCTTGCCGTACCGCTCAGCAGGTCCAAAAGAATATCACAGCCGTTATTATCACTTTGGGCTACCGTAAGTTCCAGGATTTCCCGCAACGGCACACCGGGATTTCCGTTGGGATACTTCTCGCGGAGCGGCGACCAGGTATCTTTCATAAGGTTGGATGAATCCAGCGCTATTTTCCGGTCCAGGGAAAGTTTTCCGCGGTCTACTGCATCCAGGACGGCAGCCGCGATATGAAATTTAAAAACACTCTGCATCGGAAGCTTCCTGTCTGCATTTCTGTTATAGACAAAGCCGTTTTCAAAACCGAGAACCGAAATTCCTACGGTTGCCTGCTTATTCTGGGTGAGAGAGTCGATTTTCCGGTCGATAACGGATTGCTGGCCAAAGACTATACCAGCGAACAAAACGAGTGCAACGCTTAATTTTTTCATCCTGTAATATAAAAAATCCCTCTGGAAAAACAGAAGGATGATTGGTTTTTAATAAAATTTTATCTTAATGCATGCCTACTGCGGCAATCATCGTCCCGAAAATCATCAGGATATAAAGACCGAAAACAACGATGGTAAGAATACCGATGAATTTGTAATGTGACTTCAGGTATTCGAAGGCTTTGCTAAGCTCCGTCTGGTTATTCGATCGCAATGCCGATTTCATGTTTGATCCGAAGCGGTACAGGTAGCTGATCGGGAAGAAATAGAAAGCAGCGATGATAAAGTAAAAAAAGGAGAAAAACACACCTCCGCCCATAGGCATCATACTGCCGTACGAACTGAATGATGCTCCCAGCGTAAGCACGAACAGGCCGGCAAGCACCATAAAACCGATCCCGATGAAGCCGAGGATGGCCAGAAAGGTAGTCCATTTGGCGGCTTCTGCCAGAAAGGCTTTTGACGCACCGTCAATTCTTAATTCATCAAACTGATCAAAAGGAGATTTTGTTTCCATGGAATATAAAATTTTTCCGAAAATAAATAAAAATTTCCAGATTCTACGCTGGTACCGGTTATTTTTCTGCTATCTTCATAAAACAGACAGGTAAAGATCTCGCCGGCAGAAAAAATGTCCCGCAGAATGAAGGTGCTGCCTGCCGGGCTGCCGCCATCATGCTGCGGGAGTATAATTAAGACAGGGGTTGAAGCAAGGCAATGCTGATCATTACCGTATTCAGCGCTTTCAGCCGCATTGTCACTTATTTCAGCTCTAGGGACTGCAGGTTGATCCCGTTGCTTTTAAAGATGATCCGGATTTTATTTTCCCCTTTTCTCAGATTGATGCCTTTGGCAGAAACGGTTTTCCAGATTTCGTTCCCTCCTGTTGAAGGCAGGGAAACAGCAGCGAGCTGTATTCCTGCTGCATCTTCGATGCTGAGGCTGCCTGCTGTCAGGCCCGCATAACGGATGTCGGCGGTAAACCCTTTTGCGGATTTTGCATTCACAGTATACTGCAGCCATTCTCCTGTTTCGGTTTTGCCTACATA
>NZ_CAJYMO010000048.1 GCF_913776365.1 uncultured Chryseobacterium sp.
AATGTTTCTCTGCTCTCAGTACGGCAGATTCCGCCATGTAGATCTGGTTCAGGATTTCGGAGGCATTCAGCAGGAGATGCTGCTGTTTTTCAATTTCCATCATGTATTTCTGAAGGGCCGCACCGGAAACCATTAAGAATACTTTCTTCAGGTTGGCGATCAGGGCTTTTTCCTCACTCATGAAGGCTGAATAATCAGGCACTTCAAAAGAAGGGATGCCCATCAGTTCTTTGCCGATCGCCATGGCAGGAGAAAGAAGATCAAGCTCTCCCTTCATCGCTCTCTTGATCAGCATACCTACGGAAAGCAGTCTGTTGATTTCGTTGGTCCCTTCGTAGATTCTTGAAATCCTGGAATCTCTCCAGGCCGCTTCCATCGGGGTGTCTTCAGAGAATCCCATTCCGCCGTAGACCTGGATGCCTTCATCTGCCGTATGCTGTGCCAGATCTGAAACAAATACTTTGAGGATAGAGCATTCCACGGCAAATTCTTCAACTCCCTTCAGCTCGGCGGCCTGATGATCCAGTCCGCCTTCCACCAGCTCCTGGATTTTATCCTCGATATTTTTGGCTGCCCTGTAGGATCCGGCTTCGCTTACAAAAACACCGGTTGCCATTTCTGCGATTTTTTTTCTGATGGCTCCGAATGTGGAGATAGAAACCCCGAACTGTTTTCTTTCGTTTGAATACTGGATAGAGTGGTTCAGTATTCTTCTCTGGGCATCAAGACATGCGGCTGCCAGCTTGATCCGGCCTACATTCAGTGCATTCAGAGCGATCTTGAATCCGTTGTTTCTTTCACCCAGCAGGTTCTCTGCAGGAACTTTCATATCATTAAAGAACACCTGGCGGGTAGAAGAGGCCCGGATTCCCAGTTTATGTTCCTCTTCGCCAAAAGTAAGGCTTTCCGGATTTTCAAGCTCTGAACGGTTGATCACAAAACCCGTGATGTTTTTATCGTCTTCTATCTTGGCAAACAGGGTGAAGGTATCAGCAAATCCGGCATTGGAGATCCACATTTTCTGTCCGTTGATGATATAATGTTTTCCGTCATCAGAAAGTTTTGCCTTGGTCTTTCCGGAGTTGGCGTCAGACCCTGCATCCGGTTCGGTCAGGCAATAGGCCCCGAATTTCGTGCCGGCTGCCAGATCCGGCAGGTATTTCTGCTTTTGGTCTTCCGTTCCGTACAAGACAATCGGAAGGGTTCCGATTCCCGTATGTGCTCCGTAAGCCGTAGCCAGGGAACCGGTAACTCCGGAAAGGTAGTCGCAGGCCAGCATGGTGGTCACAAATCCCATTCCCAGGCCTCCGTACGCTTCCGGAACGGCAATTCCCAGCATTCCCATTTCTCCCAGCTTGCGCATCACCTCTTCCGTGAATGCATAATCTTTTTTTTCAAACCGCTCCTTCTGGGGAACCACTTCCCGGTCTATAAATTCTTTTGCAGAATCCCGGAGCATTTTCTGTTCTTCATTCAGCTCTTCCATGCTGAAGATTTCGTTGGCAGGAATTTCCCTGATCAGGAATTCACCGCCTTTTGTTACATTTCCCATTTAATACTGTTTTTTTTATTTTTGAACGGATGAATGACAGGCAGACAGACTGCAGACTGTCACCGATACATACTCAGCCGATGTCGCATCTGTTTTGCAGGCATTGCAGCTTTTGAAATTTGAACGAAACAGAACTGTTTCCTGTTGATTCTGTTTTGCAGGCAAAGCCTGTTTCAGGTATCGAGAAGTTCTTGTTTCTTTACCATGCATCAGCCAATCACCCTTCTGTTATCTGCTTTCCATTTTCCATTTCCATGTTACAGGAGCTCGAACACACTGGCTGCGCCTTGTCCGGTACCCACACACATGGTAACCATTCCGTATTTGTTGCCGCGTTTTCTCATTTCATCCAGCAGCTGAACGGTCAGTTTGGTTCCGGTACATCCCAGCGGATGGCCCAGTGCAATGGCTCCTCCGTTAACGTTCAGGATATCAGGATTAAGGTCCAGTTCTTTTTTAATGGCTACCGATTGGGAAGCAAACGCTTCATTCATTTCAATCAATTCAATATCCTTCAGTTGCAGTCCGGCCTGTTTCAGGGCCTTCGGAATGGCATACAAAGGGCCCATTCCCATAATCCGTGGCTCCAGTCCGGCTGCCGCATAGGAAACCAGCCTGGCTTCCGGTTTCAATCCCAGTTCATTTACTATTTCTTCGCTCATCACCATGACAAATGCTGCCCCATCGCTCATCTGGGAAGAGTTTCCCGCCGTTACGCTGCCTCCGTTGGCAAAAACAGGCTTCAGTTTTGCCAGTCCTTCCAGCGAAGTATCTGCCCTGGGGCCTTCATCCACAGAAAAATCAAACTTTTTAGTCTGCATCTTTTGGTTTTCGTCCAGAAAATTATACTCAACCGGAACCGGAACGATCTGACTGGCAAATCTACCTTCCGCATTTGCCTGCAAAGCTTTCCGGTGAGATTCAAAAGCAAACTGGTCCTGCTCCTCACGGGTGATCCTGTACTGCTTGGCTACTTCTTCCGCAGTGTATCCCATTCCCCAGTAATAGTCAGGATTGGTTTTGGCAATCCGGGTTTCCGGCACCGGCTTGTATCCTCCCATCGGGATGTAGGACATGGATTCCGTACCGCCGGCAATAATGCAGTCGGCCATTCCGGCCTGGATTTTTGCAGAAGCAATGGCAATGGCTTCACTTCCGGATGCACAGTACCTGTTGACGGTAACGCCCGGAACTTTGTCGGTATTCAGTCCCATCAGGGAAATCAGCCGGGCAACATTCAGTCCCTGCTCAGCTTCGGGCATGGCATTTCCTACAATCAGGTCATCAATCCTGTTTTTGTCCAGCTGCGGGAGTTCGGCCATGAGCTTTTCAATCACGGTAGCGGCCATCACATCCGGACGGGTGAATCTCAGGCTTCCCTTCGGGGCTTTCCCGACGGCTGTTCTGAATCCTTTTACGATATATGCTGTTTTCATAAATTGTATAATGTATTAATGTATAATGTACAATGTATCTTAAGTCTTAACTTGAATAAACCTGTTTCAGTTTAATAATCATATTTTGTATATGCTGTACGTCGCGGAGAGTCATCTGAAATTTATCTTCGGCAAAAAATCCACATTCTTTCGCAATTATTATCTGAGTTTCAAACTCAAAAGAAGAGCCTAAAGCTATATTTAAAAAATGTGAAAATTGAGCATTTGTATCTCTTCCTGCACCTTCCGCAATGTTGGACGGGATGGAATACAAAGATCTTCTCGACTGAGAGGTAAGACCAAATAGCTCATCTCTGGGAAATTCTACTGAAAAGAAATAGAAGGTCTTGCAAAGCTGAATTGACCTTTTCCAAACTTCAAGCTGGCGAAAATCATGCATAATAAAAAATACTTTTTACGTTAATACTTTTTACATATTACAAATAATTTAGTTCCTAAGCGGTTTTCCGTTCTGCAGCATGTACTGAATCCTTTCCAGCGTTTTCCTTTCTCCGCAAAGCTGCAGGAAGGTTTCCCTTTCGAGGTTCAGGAGATACTGTTCGGTAACCACGGTGGGTTCGGAAAGGTTTCCGCCTACCATGACGTTGGCTAATTTATCGGCAATTTTCTTGTCGTGTTCGGAGATGTAGTTTCCGGTAAGCATCTGATCGGTGCCGACGTAGAACATTCCGAGGGCATCTTTTCCCAGTACTTTTACTTTCTGTTCGACCGGTTGAGTGTAGCCATGTTCTGCAAGGCTTTTGGCCAGCATTTTAGCGGTTTTGATCTGCGTTCTTTTATCTACCGAAACAATGTCTTTTCCGTGTTCGAGAATTCCCATATCATAGGCTTCATAAGCAGAGGTCGCTACTTTACCCATGGCAATGTTCATGAATGCATCGCGGAGCCTGTTGTTTTTCACGTCGTCGTTATGGAATTCCCTGGAAGTTCTGAGCGTCAGTTCCTTAGTTCCGCCGCCGCCGGGAATAACACCCACTCCGGTTTCTACCAGTCCGATATAAGTTTCTGCTGCAGCCACCACCCGGTCGGCATGCATGGTCATTTCACAGCCTCCGCCTAAGGTCATTCCGTGGGGAGCAACGACTACAGGAATGGAGGAATAGCGTACCCGCATCATGGATTTCTGGAAATAGGCGATGGCCATATTCAGGTCATCCCAGTCCTGTTCAATAGCCATCATCAGGATCATGGCCAGGTTGGCTCCTACGGAGAAATTGGTTCCCTGGTTGCCGATAACCAGTCCGTCATATTCTTTT
>NZ_CAJYMO010000049.1 GCF_913776365.1 uncultured Chryseobacterium sp.
ATTGATGAAAACAGCCCGGTGAATAAAAATAAAATTAATTTAAACCGAACGGTTTAATATTGTATATTTGCAGGATCATGCCAAGAAAAAAAGAATTTGATTACGAGCAAAAGCTGGAAGCGGCCATGCATCTGTTTTGGGAGCAGGGGTATCATTTTACTTCCCTCAGCGACCTTGAAAGCCATTTAAAAATTAACAGAAGCAGCATATATCCTACCTATGGCGATAAAAAGGAATTGCTGCTCAAATGCCTCGACCGGTATCAGAAGGCCAAGCTTTCCGAATATCAGTATTTTTTGCAGGACAAAAGCCATAACGCCCTGGAAGATATGAAGCAGATCCTGTTGATGGCCGTACAGCAAAGCATAAGCGATCAGAAGGTCTGCCTGGCCGTAAAGATGGTTTTTGAAACGGCCCTCGCGGACGAGGAAATCAACCGGATGCTGCTGACCAACGAGAAAAAGATAGAGAAGGTCTATCTTGCCATTCTTGAGCGCGGGATCCTGCAGGATCTCATGAGGGACGACCTGGATACGGAAACCACGGCGGCATTCTTTGCCAGCTCATCTGCAGCACTCCTGAAAAACTATGTCCTGCACCGGGATCAACATCAGATTGACAATATGGTTCAGCTGATGGTTGAGCTGGTCAGCAAAAAGAAATAACCGGTAAGCCGGCCATCCTCTGATTTTAAAAAAATTAAAAAAACAGACCTATATTTTTTTACCCTATTTTAAACCGATCAGTTTATTATGAAAGAAAACCTCAATAGAAGAATCGCCTATGTCGGATGCCTGGGTGTCGTGGGCATCATCAGTACCGAATTCGGAATTATCGGTGTTTTGCCGCAGATTGCCGCATTTTATAACATCAGCATCAGTACAGCCGGGTATCTGCTCAGTGCTTTCGCCATACTGATCGCGGTAACCGGTCCTTTCACTGTATTATTTGCTTCCCGGTTTGATAAGCGAACCGTGATGCTGTGTGCAATGGGACTGTTTTTCATTTCCAACTTTTTCTCCATCTTCAGTCCGCCTTTCTGGATCCTGATGCTGCTGAGGGTACTTCCCACCGTTCTTCATCCCGCTTTTTTTTCGATGTCGATAGCAGCGGCAGTTAAGGGAACCTCCCAGAAAGACCAGATGCGGCTCACAGCCGTCATTATCGGCGGGATTTCCCTTGCCCAGGTTACACTCATTCCTTTAAGCACCTTTGTTGCAAGCATGTATTCATGGCAGTCGGCCTACGTCATCCAGGGAATCATTATACTTGCCACCTTTTTGATCATCATCCGGTGTATACCGTCTTTACCCAATGAACGGCCTGCTGCGTTTAAGAACCAGCTTTCGATATTGACGCAGCCGCGTTTTATTTCGGGGACGCTTCTAAATCTGCTGCTGATTACAGCGTGGTTTTGTTCATATGGTTATTTCGCAGATTACCTGACAAAAGAAAAGCACAGGAGCGGACAGGAAATCAGTATCTTATTGCTGCTCTTCGGAGCTATGGGGGTTGTGTCAAATTATGTATCAGGAAGATTATTGGGTAAAAATATGTTCCGGACAACCCTGTTTTTCATCAGCGGAGTCTTTGCCGTACCTTTTTTATTCTATTATACCGATGATTCCTTTTTGAGTGTGGCTGCCGTTACAGGCGTCTGGGGCATGATGTACGGGCCGTGTTTCCTGATCGGGGTGGGGTATATGATCTCAGCGGCACCCCAGGCAAAAGAATTTGCCAACAGCCTTCAGACCTCCTTCGGAAATTTAGGCGTGTCTTTAGGAACGGCTGCCGGAGGATTCTGTATCAGCCGGTACGGAATATCCATTGCACCCTGGGTAGGAATGGTATTCGGGCTTCTGGCTGTTCTTGCCGTATGCTGGCGTACCTATTTAGATAAAAAAGAACCGGAAGCCTGACAAGGTTTATGTCGCTTGTGAATTTATTTATTAAATATCACCAAACGATGAAAATATTTCATTAACTTTGAGAATAGTAATTAAAATTATACCTTAAACCAAAATTTATCATGAAAAATTTAAAAGCGCTGTCAAGAAAAGAACTGAAAGGAATTAAAGGAGCGGCCTCCGTATCAAAATGCCCTCCGGGATACTATTACTGTCCTGAAGCGGATGTATGTGTTCCGCTCAATGCAGGCTGCTTTATTATCGTACCGGATATCCCTGCAGAAGGATAAGCATTGTATAAAAAAGATTCATTCAGAAGTTCTTTCCCGGTGGAAGAACTTCTTTTTTTTGTGAAAGGTACCGGTATGGTTTTCATCCTCCTCATTGCTTCTCCCGGATTATTTTCCCAAGCATAAGCCTGTTAATACGTTGGTTGTCTGAGGATAAGCTTTATGCCGGCTGAAGCTAAAATGGCAATGAATGAAACGCTCAGTCAGAGATGTTTTCCCTTATGGATGGTCATATGGTAATTTCCAGCCAGTTGCCTTCGGGATCCTGTATGATGCTTTCATAATATCCGTCACCTGTTAATCGCGGTTCCCCTGCAATGGTATAACCGTCTGCACGTAATTTTTCCGTCAGCCGGTCTACGGCTTCGCTGCTGCCGACGGATACGGCAATATGGGCATATCCCATCAGGTGCCCTCTGATGCCTCTGTTTTCCGTAATACCAGGCATTTCCATCAGTTCAATCCGGGCATTTTCATCTTCAGGGAAAGTCAGAAAATAAGAGGAGAATCCTTTTTTGGGGTTGTGGTACTTCTCATTGCTTTGCATGTTGAAGTACTTCATATAAAAAAGACGCATCTCTTCAAGGTTACGACACCATAGGGCAATGTGATTGATTTTCATAATACTCAATTTTAAACTTTAGATATAAACATAAAACATAATATAAGTCCGGTATGCAAAGTAAGTATAATATCCGTACCAATGCGATGTAGCCTGTTATTTTTGTAATCACTGAAGCCCGGTGCTTTTGATAAAGGCATCATGATTTTATTTATAAGCTTTTTACTTCATATGATATAGAACGCAGGTTAATATAATAAAGCAGGCATGATTTTGCGCTGGCAGTGATCATTGTAAAAGAAAGCAGCGTAATTCTTTCAGACGGTTATGAAAGAGAAAAACGTCGTTCACCTCAACAGTGAATCTAATCATTCGTCCGGAT
>NZ_CAJYMO010000050.1 GCF_913776365.1 uncultured Chryseobacterium sp.
CAGGCTCCCATCATATGCATTCCTCCGGTTCAGTTTTATCCTGTCCGTATCTTTGGTTTTCCTGAAAAAGCTGGTTCCCGTATTTCTTACCATCCTGGTGTTGAAATCTGCGAAAAAATCAACAATGGTATATGCTATCTCGTAACCGAGATTTTTATTTTCAATCAGTAGGGTCTGCGGGGCTTTCACCGTAAGCGTTTTGTTGGTTTTATCGTAGGCGAATTTCAGGGTCCTCTGGTTTTTAATCCTCACATGCTCATGATCAGTGCCGATAAACTGATCCAGGAAATACGTGATGTAATTTCTATACGCTTCTTCAGTATATGGAACAAGCCGTACTTCTTCGATGTCGTTGCTTTTCAGCAATACCACTTTAAGGGTTTTGTTCAGGGCACCCGGAGCAGGCGTGATCAGGGTTTCGTAATCTTCCTTCCGGAAAACAAGATTTGCCGGGCTTTTTCCCGTAAGATCCAGCGTAAAGCTTCCGTCCGCTGCCGATACGGTTCCGGTCTGGGTACCGTCCAGATAAATACGCACATCTGCCAGGGTGAGGTCAGCATCATTCACCACTTTTCCTCTGATGGTTTGTGCTGTCATATTGCAAAGCGCAGATAAAAAGATCAGGAATGAGATGAGCAGGAGGTTGTTTTTTTTCATGGTCTGTAATATTACTGATTTCATGATAAAAAAACACTTTTTAACCGGATTAATTTATCCGATCCTTACACTGGTCATGCTAAGGGAACCTCCGATCAGTTCGTCGTTGAACAGGGACAGTTCATCGGTGGTTTCTTTCAGCCCAAGGCTGTACATCAGCGGCAGGTAATGGTCGGGGCTGGGAACGGCATACTGTAACGCGGTTCCCTGTTGCTGATAATTGATCAGGTTCTGGAAATCTCCTTCCGAAAGCCAACGGTTGGTCTTTTCCCGGGCTTCAACGGCCCAGTCCCAGCCGGCTCCCACCGTATTGATATTCCGCCAGTCAATCAGCCTGAGGTTATGGATGATATTTCCGCTGCCGATGATCAGGATTCCCTTTTCGCGGAGCTGATGAAGCCTTTTGGCCAGGTCAAAATGGTACTGCGGCGGTTTTGTGTAATCGATGCTCATCTGGATGACGGGAATATCTGCCTCAGGATACATATGCCGGATAACCGACCAGGCGCCGTGGTCAAGTCCCCACTGGTGGTCTTCTTCCACCACTACGGGAGCCAGAAGGTCTTTTGCTGCCCTTGCCAGTTCCGGACTTCCCGGAGCGGGATATTGTACGTCGAACAATGCCTGAGGAAAACTGCCGAAATCATGGATGGTCTGCGGAAGATCCATTGCCGTTAGTTTCGTACCGCTGGTGTACCAGTGGGCAGAAATGCAGAGGATGGCATTCGGTTTCGGCATTTCGGAAGCTGCTTTCCGGAATCCCATAACAAAAGCATTTTCTTCAATCGCATTCATGGGAGATCCGTGTCCGAGAAAGAGGACGGGCATCTTCCGGGTCGGACGGAACTGGTCGCTGAGGTTACGGAGATCGTTGAGATTCATAGGATATACAGAAAAAGGTCCGGGAATCCGGCAGACTCCTGAACCTTTTTTATTAAGATTAAGAAAAATTATGCCTGTTTTACAAACTGCAGTTCCCCTGCAATTTTTACTTCGTCGCTTACCAGTACGCCGCCTGCTTCCAGGGTAGCATTCCAGTTCAGTCCGAAATCTTTTCTGCTGATTTTTCCTTCGAAAGAAAATCCGGCTTTGGTGTTTCCCCATGGATCTACATTGACACCGCCGAAATCAACATCCAGGGTTACCGGCTTGGTTACTCCGTTGATGGTCAGGTTTCCGGTCACCTCGTCATTCAGGGCCTGGGATTCGAAAGTAATGGTAGGGTATTCCTCCGCATTGAAAAACTCTGCCGATTTCAGGTGATTGTCACGGTCGGTATTATTTGTGAAAACGGAATCCGTCTGAACGGTTGCGGTGGTTTTTGCATTTTTAAAAGTATCGTCTTCCGCTTCGATCTGTGCGCTGAAGCTGGTGAAGTTTCCTTTTACGTTTGAAATCATCATGTGCTTTACTTTGAAGGTGATTTCACTGTGCGTAGGGTCTAAATTCCACTGTGTTGCCATTGTTTTCTTTTTTTATTGTTATTGATGAAGCAAAGATAGGTAAGTACAAAGATGTGTGCATTGATTTAGGATAAGAAATGAGTTACTGAGTAAATCTGATGATAATGCATCTTTATGAATTGATTGATCAATAGTTATTCAGTTTCTATAAATCTGAATTCATATCTTTGATTCATCCACATAACGGGACCATCCGTACATGTATAATGTCGGAAAAGAATCTACGAAATACCATAGAAGCGGATGAAATTATTGAAGTTCATTTTAATTTTCTTAGGAATAGCCCTTTTCATGGGCGTTGCCTTTTTCTATAGTACAGTGTACTCACAATTAGCAGCTGCAAAAATCAACTCCGCTATTAAGAAGGCTCCCATCTTCCGCAAACTGGATAAACAGAAAGAAATCCTCTATGGTACTGAAATTTACGATTCAATACCAAGAAAAAAAAGTTCAGGCGTAATTTTCTATGCGGATAAAAAGCCGGAAACCAAAGAAGAACTGGAAATTGCCAATTTTAATAACTGCAGGGCCTTTAGCCGAAAAGGGAAAATCCTGATTAAATTAGGATGGAATTCCGGGTTCAGCGGTAGCGGGTTTAACATCCATTACCTGTTAGGCAGATTTGAAATAGAACCCTATTCTTTTACAGATGTTGTTCCAGCTCCAGCTAACCTATCCAGGTACAAGATGATAAAACAGGAAGTGACGCTGAATCAATTTTATTACCATGTTGGAGACAGTATATATGGTAAGATTAATATGGAAATGGAAGAACGCATTAATCGCAGAACATATAAAGTGTTCGCATCCGGATATTTCAGAACAAAAGTAGAGAAATGGTAGCCGCGTTCCTGGCAAGCAGCATTGGTTTCCGGCTGCTCGATATCTGTTATAGGAAAGATAAAATAACAGTTCGCGTGAAAAGTTCGGCCATTTTTAGCGTGTCCGGGTAACAATACAATATTGAGGTATCAATATTGCTGATTACCTGACTGCAGCTTTGTGCATTGTAGAATATGTTATTCAAATTGAATCAAAGGAAATAATTTATCCACACTTTATTTTTCAGGGACATCATTTTATTTGTCTTATTATTAAAATGCAATTGAAGGCTGAAGAAATAATTATGAATAAAAGTACAAAAATTGCCGTTATCGGTGCAGGGGTTTCCGGTCTTTATATAACCCAGCTGTTACTGGCTAAGGGATATGAGGTCAACGTTTTTGAAGCCAGTGACCGTATCGGCGGCCGGGTCAAAGCGGGCATGCTGGAAGGTCAGGTTATTGATCTCGGAGGGCACTGGATCCATAAAACAGCGGAGTCATCAAATGCGCTTATCTCAGCCATAATCCGGTCCGGTGAACCTTTTTCGAGAGACGATGATGATACTTATATAACAAAAATGGCAAATGGCCATGATACGGTGCCGGGCAGGCCATTCATTGTTGACCGGTTCATTCAATACGTCAGGCAGACGGATTTTGAGGTGGATGAGCCTCTTATGAAAACCATCACGGAGTTTTCGGACAGCCCGGTACTCCGCAGCTTTCTCAATGCTTCCGTGGCAGATCAAGGATCTTCATGTGCCACTTTTTCAACAGTAAAATTTAAGGAACTGATCTCTTCGGGAGGTGCTGAACATCACGAGCTTGAAAACAGAACCATGTCGGAGTTTATCCAGGCATATTTTTCAGGGATCCCTAGAGAATCCATACTGCTTTCCACACCCGTACTTACAGTGAAGTATGCGTGTCATAAAGTTAATCTGGTAACGGGAAACGGCAGCTTTCAGTTTGATAAAGTGATGATCAGTGTTCCCATTTCCCAGCTCAGGAGCAATAAAATTACATTTGATCCACCGTTACCGGAGAGAAAGATAAATGCTTTTCAAAAGATCGGCATGGGATATGGGATCAAAATGTTTCTGTTTTTCAGGAAAAGTGTTCTTTCAGAGGCCACTTTCAACCGGAAATTTGCCCCTTATTATCTTCAGAAGAAAATGGGTTCCCATTATGTGGTCCTGTCATTGCTTATGGGGGAATTTATGGAGGATTACACTCAGGATAAGGAAGGGCATCTGGAAGGGATTTTCAGTGAGCTTGCGGAAATCAGCGGTAAAGAGGTCCGATCACTTTTAGAGAACTCTGTTTTCCATGACTGGACCGCAGAGCCTTTTATTGAAGGGACCTACAGCTATCCGGTGGCAGGCATCGGCAATGCGCGTGAAATTGCTTCGGAACCCGTGCTGGATACTCTTTTTTTTATAGGAGAAGCCATGAATACGGAATCTGCCCACGCCTCCATAAGCGGAGCTATGGACACCGCATACCAGGTCAGCCTGCAATTCTGACGGATGGCCATCTGCAACAGCATCATAAATGTCCTGATCAGGCCGGTCCGCGTGTTGTACGTTTGATTTAGTACAGAATTAATTGACCACGCATGTGTTTAAATGAGGTATTTTTACTTTCAGGCTGTCCTGCCGTTGTGACACCAATATAAAGCCTTATAGATATTATTCTTTGTAAATATCCTGATATCAAATTCAGGAATTGATCTGAAAAACTGCCGGTAAATCTGCTCATTGGTGTAATTGGAAACAATGGCAAACCTGTTTAGCAGGGAGATATCCTGAAGAGTAGACAGCGAATCTTTCAGCAACAGTTCCAGATCACAGTTTTCACAGGAATGGTTGAAATAAAGCATATAATTAAACTGTTTATGCTGCAAGACCTTTTTCTGTACATGCGGAATGACAAGGCTTTCAAATTCTTCTTTGGTGGTGTTGCCCAATGTATAGAAGGCGGCCACATTATCCGGTGAATCGTGGAGAACTGAGATCATTTTATTCTGTTTAAAGATTTGGTATATTGAGAGTTGCAAAAAGCAAACCAATACGTATCGAGAGCGAACGATAATTTTGGGATGTGCTCTCCTAAACCTCATATACCACACCGGAGCGCTTTTGTTCCGGCATTTTCCGGACGATGGTTTTTATTTCTTATTTTTGGGGTTTCAAAATGATTTCATGAAACTATATACGTTTTCTTTACTCATGCTGGCACTGGGAGGCACGGCGACGGCCCAGACCCAGAAATTCACGATGGCAGAGGCTGTCAATGGCCTCAGAACCAATCTTGCCGTAAAAAACATCCCGCAGTTTTCATGGTCGGATGACGGGAAGTCCTATATCCAGGCAGTCAAAGGCGGTTACCTGATCACTGACCTGAAGACCAACCGGAAAGATACCCTGGTTTCCCTTACCCAGCTTAATAAAAACCTGACGGACCAGAAGCTGAAGACAGTTCCGCAGATCAGGTTCATCAGCAGTTCAAAAGGGTATTTCACAACAGGTGATCAGATGATGTGGGTGGAAAAATCCGGAACCGACTGGAAAGTGAAGAATACGGTGAGTATGGATAAAGACGCTTCCAATACGAAAGTATTCGGGGACAACCAGACCGTTGCCTTTACTGTAAAGAACAACCTGTTTGTCAGCAAAAACGGAAAAACGATTGCCGTAACGGATGACACGGACGAAAATATACTGAACGGTGCCTCCAATGTCCACCGGAATGAATTCGGTATCGATACCGGGATTTTTCCGGCCCCGAATTCCGAAAGTCTGGCTTTCTACCGTATGGACCAGAGTATGGTAGCCGATTACCCGATCATCGACTGGTCGGTAACGCCTGCCGTTAACCATAACATCAAATACCCGATGGCAGGACAAACTTCCCATCAGGTAACCATCGGTGTCTTCAATCTCCGTACCCAGACAAAGGTTTTTCTGAAGACCGAAGGCGAAAAAGACCAGTACCTCACAGCAGTAACCTGGAGCCCGGATTCAAAATACATCTTTGTAGGGGTTCTGAACAGGGGCCAGAATCACCTGAAAATGAATCAGTATGATGCGGCTACCGGGAACTTTGTTAAAACATTGTTCGAGGAAACCAGTGATCAATATGTAGAACCTCAGCATCCGCTGACTTTCTTCCCGAATTCCAATACGGAATTCATCTGGCAGAGCCAGAGAACCGGCTATAACCACCTCTTCCACTATAGCCTGGAAAAAGGGCTGGTGGCCCAGATTACGAAAGGCAACTGGCTGGTGAGCGATGTATTGGGTTTCAATGAAAAGAAAAAGGAAATTTATTTTACATCCACTAAAGAAACCCCGCTGGAAAAACACCTGTATAAAATCAGCTGGGCGAACTTCAAAATGCAGCGCCTCGATAATGCGCCCGGTGTCCATACTGGGATCTTAAGCAGTGACGGCAGCTACCTGTATGATGCCTACAGCAATGCGAATACGCCGAGAGCCATCAACCTCATCAACACCGCCACCCTGAAAACGGAGAATATTCTGAATGCTGAAAATCCCCTGAAGAATTATCAGCGCCCGGAAATCCGGAATGTAGAACTCAAGGCTGATGACGGAACCCCTCTGTACGGGAAAATGATCCTGCCGACCAACTTTGATCCGGATAAAAAATACCCGGTAATCGTATATCTGTACAACGGTCCGCATCTGCAGCTGGTAACCAATACCTTCCCGGCTTCAGGGAATCTCTGGTATGAATACATGGCCCAGAACGGATACATCATCTTTACCATGGACGGAAGAGGTTCTTCCAACCGCGGGCTGAAATTTGAACAGGCTGTTTTCAGAAACCTGGGAACTACCGAGATGAAAGACCAGATGAAAGGCGTGAGCTACCTGAAATCCCTCCCTTACGTGGATGCGGAAAGGATGGGGATCCATGGATGGAGTTTCGGGGGATTCATGACCACCAGCTTCATGCTCCGACATCCTGAAGTTTTCAAGGTAGGGGTTGCCGGAGGCCCGGTGATCGACTGGAGCATGTATGAAATCATGTACGGGGAAAGATATATGGACACGCCCCAGGAAAATCCGCAGGGCTATGCCGCAGCCAATCTCCTGGACAAAGTACAGAACCTGAAAGGGAAGCTGCTGATGATCCATGGGGCACAGGACGATGTGGTGGTATGGCAGCATTCCGTAAAGTTCATCAAGTCTGCAGTGGACAACGGCGTGCAGCTGGATTACTTCGTATATCCGGGGCATCCGCATAATGTGATCGGTAAAGACCGGGTACACCTGATGCAGAAGGTAACGGATTATTTCGATCTGTATCTGAAGAAATAAAGAGACACTACATAAAAGATCCGGGCCGCAAGCCCGGATTTTTTTTACGTACCTATTAAAAATCTGCGGGATATGCCCGATCCGCTTTTACTTATCAAATTATTTGCATTAATCAATAGCATCGGGCTTCAGCCAGACGTCATTATAGCGGTATACATCCTTCTTCAGGCCCTATGTATGCACCCTTGGCTGAAACCGGATCATCAGGCATCCTGTAATAAGTGGGCTGAGAACAATTCCATTGACCGTATCCTGATTTTGCATCAACCGCACATTACATCATTCCCGGATCCCTTCCGACCTTTCATTCTTATCAGAGATCAATGGATTCTGTTTTTCAGCGCCGTATCTTTGACTCATAAAAATC
The DNA here is from genome assembly GCF_913776365.1 of uncultured Chryseobacterium sp. GTDB lineage: Bacteria > Bacteroidota > Bacteroidia > Flavobacteriales > Weeksellaceae > Chryseobacterium. The sequence continues at coordinate 7,658 of NZ_CAJYMO010000050.1, forward strand.
AGAAATATGGAATTAGGAATAGGAATGTTCGGGGACCTGGCTTTCGATCAGGCGACCGGAAAATACAGGGATGCAGGGGTAAAGATCCGGGAGATTCTGGAGCAGGTGAAATTGATGGATGAGGTGGGAATCGATGTTTTTGCCATGGGCGAGCATCACCGTCCCGATTATGCCGTATCATCACCGGAAATCCTCCTGGCCGCTGCCGCCGGGATCACGAAAAATATCAGGCTGGCCAGCGGCGTTACGGTGCTAAGCTCTTCGGAACCGGTAAAAGTATACGAGGACTTTGCCACGCTGGATCTGATCTCCGGAGGAAGGGCTGAAATCTATGTGGGAAGGGGAAGCTTTATCGAATCTTTTCCACTGTATGGCTATTCGCTGAATGATTATGAGGAACTTTTCAATGAGAAGCTGGATCTGCTGCTGAAGATCAATTTGGAAGAAAACGTTACCTGGTCCGGGAAGCTTCGGGCCCCGATGAAAAACCAGACCGTTTACCCGAGAGCACAGAACGGCGGGAAGCTTCCGGTCTGGAGGGCCGTCGGCGGAACGCCGCAGTCGGTGCTGAGTGCTGCCGAACTGGGAATGCCGCTGGTGGTAGCCATCATCGGCGGGATGCCGGTACAGTTCCGTAACCTGGTGGAATTTTATAAGCAGGAATACAAAAGGGCCGGGCATAACGCAGAGGAAATGCAGATTGCCATCCATTCCCATACCTTTGTCAGTGAAGATCCTGCTGTAATCGACGGATATTTCCATACATACAAGGCGCAGATGGACAGGATCGGGTCTTCCCGGGGCTGGGCGCCGTACACCAAAATGCAGTATGAGGGCGGCAGAGGCAAAGACGGCGCATTGTTTGTCGGGAACCCGAAGGAAGTAGCGGCAAAAATCGCCTATATGAAAGAGATCTTCGGGATCACCCGGTTTATCGGCCATATGGATGTAGGAGATCCTTCCCATGATATTATGATGAAATCGATAGAACTCTTCGGGAACGAAGTGAAACCATTGGTAAAAGACCTTTAAAAACCTTTAGCAGCAAGATATACAAAAAACCTCCGCCATTCGTTTGTGCGGAGGTTTGCTTTAAAAAATCAAATCAAATATAATAAACCGGTAAAGGTTTTGTTGAAATCAGAGGGGTTGATAATAAGCGATAGCGACCTGCGGATGAAATCCGAACATAAAAGTATCAAACCCGTTTTCTGCAGGTGTTCTGCTTTTACTGAGCAGATAAGCATGCTCAATGATATCAATGAGTACCAGCTCAGGCGTATAGAAGGTAATCCCGATTTTATGCCGGGACGGATCTTCCGTATGGGAGCTGATCAGGTCCGGCTTAAAGCTTTCCACCGGGAAAAAAGTATTTCCCAGTACGTCCGGCAGACTTTTGATTTCCCCGTTGAGCTGGGTAACATAGCCGGCAATAGACGCAGACAGCAGGGAAGGGATTTTTGCGGCCTGCGGATTTTTTGACAAAAGTTCCCAGAAATTCTGTACCGGGTTTTCCCTGTCATCAAAAAGCTGATGCTGTACCTTGTATTCAAAATAGGTATCTTCAAAAACATACCGGTCCCAGGCAAGGGAAGAATCATGGTCGATCACGATCCGGAATGCTAGTTTTATGTGGGCTCTCATACATTGGATTTTAAAAAACAGGAGCAGCCGTTGAGCAACTGCCCTGCCGGCTAAAATGATACAGATGTGTTCTCAGCATATTTTTCAATGGATATATTTCAGGCTTCCAGCAGGATGAGCAGTGCATTTTCACTCAGGGCTTCGAATTCTATCGTTTCAGCTTCAGCCATCAGGAGGGCATCCCGGGTTTCCAGCAGCCGGTTCTGCAACTCGAAAGCCCCGTTGATCACCATTCCGAAAACGGATCTGTTTTTCTGCGATACTGTATAGATACCTTCTTTTCTCCCGTCGTAAAGTCCTATAAAGCCGGGATAGCCGGCGTGAGAACAGAGAGGAAGCAAAATATTTCTTTCAGGAAACGTTATTTCCCCTGCTGCGGAAGATTCTTCTGCACCGGTGGTGATCATCTCAAGGATCAGAACATCCGCCTTCTCCTCCTGCAGGTTATTTTTTAGGGTCAACTCCTTGATTTTTCCGGTTTTCAATGTAAAAAACTGCCCGGAAAAAAGCTTTTGGCCGGAACTCCCGATCAGGATTTCGCCGTAGAGGACCAGAAGCACGAATGAAGATTCCGGAAGACAGGTAACATGAAACGTACCGTTTTCATCAATAACCGTTTCCGTAACGGTTCTTAATCCGCTGTTTTCACCGATATGAATTTCCCGGGTCGTACAGGCGTTTTTTCGTATCCAGACGGCAAGGCCGGACACAAATATTCTGGATGATGGCTGAACTGGCATTATATGACTGTTTTACATCGTATTTCCACGGGCACAGACAGGCTCTTTTCATAGGATCCTCTTCTGCCTGTCTGTTGTCCTGTGGAAAACCAAAGGTTAACTAACAACTTCTTTTATCGTTAAGCCGGAACTTTTATGGTGTGGGACAGTGAGAATCCTCCGCTGACACTCCCTGAAACAACGGACATTTCATTGGAGGTTCCGTCACTGAACACGTTATCATTGGCATTATAGGTATAGCCGTTCATCCCTTTGTAGCCTGTGCTGGCAGCTACCTGAACCACCGCACTGTCGGTACCTTCGGGAAATGCAATCTGCGTTGCCAGCAGCGACTGTCCTGAGGTATTGTAGACATGAACATGGATATGGGTGGCCCTTCCGTTGTACCAGCCCGGAAAAACTGAAGTGAAATTCACCTTTCCGCCAGTGTCGGTTATCTGCCTTCCTCTCAGGAAATGGACGGAAGTATAGTTGGCCGGCTGCATTCCGCTGCCTCCGTATTCTGAATAATTCCCGTCTTTATCGCAATGCCAGATATCCACGATGGCGCCCTGCAGGGCAGCACACCCGGCGTTGACGTTCTGGACAGTAATGCCGATGGTGAGCGGAACGCCCGTCCTGTCGCTGACAATATTGCTCTGGACCAGCGAAGAAGGCGATTTGGTGGGAAACGGGCCTTCCGTTTCGGAATTGGTTACCGAGCATCCCGTAGCGGAAGACCCGGAACCTGAGGAGGACCCGGAAGTTCCGGAGGAACCTGTGGTTGCATCGTCATCGTCATGGCCACAGTGGATCAGGATCGGTGCGGCTAAGGCAGTAACTCCGGCAAGGCTGAGGCTTTTCAGGAAGCCTTTTCTGTTCATTGTTTTCATACGGCAGAATTTTTAGGTGAATATCTTATGATAAAGGCAGGGCCGGATCATTGTTCCGGGTTCTGTCCTGGTTTCTGCTCCAAAGGTATTTCCAAAAATCAGGTGCCGGAAATTTATGAGGTCAATAGATGTAATGTGCCGGTAAATGAAGGTTTTTTAAGAAACGTTAAGAATAAAAGGGCCTGTATACAGCCTCTTACAAGATTGCAGTTACCTCTGTACATTGAAACGAAGGATGCCCGGTTATGAAATAGCAGCATGTTCCGCAACCCTCCGGAAATTACCGGCTGACTATTTTCATCACCATATCCTTATAGGTTTCACCAATGGGAATGATGAATCCGCCGATATGGATATTCCGGTTAACCACTGTTTTAATCAGGCTGACGGGAACAATATAAGAACGGTGAACCCGTATAAAGTTTTTTGCCGGAAGTTTTTCCAGTATGCTTTTCATGGACGAGCGGGCAGTAATCCTGGACTGGTCCGCAAGATGGATCTGAATGTAATCGTCCAGTCCTTCTATAAGCAGGATATCCTTAACATTAATCTTATGGAGTTTATAGTCTGCCCGGATGGAAAGGTAATGGACATCATCGGTTTCATTGCCGGTCTTCACTTTTTCCACTGCAGAGCGGAACCTTTCAAATGAGAACGGCTTCAGCAGATAATCCACAGCATTGATGCTGAAGGCTTCCACCGCATATTCTGAATAGGCGGTCGTAAAAATAACCTTGGTGTTCTGGGAAATACTATTATAAAAGTCCATTCCGTTTTTAGAAGGCATCTCGATGTCAAGGAAGATGAGGTCTACGGGAAATTTATTCAGGTATTTCTGGGCATCGGCCTGTACATGGAACATTCTTTCCAGCGAAAGGTTTTCAATTTTTCCGGCATAGGCCTCGATAATCTTCAGGGCAAGGATCTCATCATCCAGGGCAATGGCTTTGATCATATCTTTATAAATGGAGGGTTAAATCTGCTTCATAGGACTCTCCGGTATCGCGTATTTTCAGGCTATGCTGCCCTGGATAGAGCTGCTGAAGGTGCTCTTCCGTGTTTTTCAGGCCGATCTTCAGACTGTTTTCATTAGAAACCACAGGGTTTACAATGGTATTGGTTACTTTAAAGCTGAGGATGTTCTCCTTTACCGTTAGTATAACGGATATCTTTGAGGCTCCGGCAGCATTATATCCGTATTTAAAAGCATTTTCAATGAAGTTCACCAGGATAAAGGGAGCAATTTCCAGGCCTTCCGTCTCTCCGGTTTCGGTATAGGAGAAATCCAGGCTGCTGTCGGTACGCATCAGCTGCAGGGCGATATAATCCCGGAGATATTCCGTTTCTTTTTTCAGTTCCACAACATCCTTGCTGCTTTCCTGTACCACATAGCGCATTACATTGGAAAGCTTCAGGATGGCATCAGGGGCTTCATCGGATTTCAGCAGGGCCAGGGAATAGACCGAATTCAGAATATTGAACAGGAAATGGGGCTGCAGCTGGTATTTTATATTCAGCAGTTCCGCTTTGGCCTTGGAGCGTTCAAGTTCCTTTTTCTCATCGTTCCTGAAAATGAAAAGCGAAGACAGGAAAGAGAACAGGAAAGGAAGGACGGATGAGAAGACCCTCTGGTGATAGGCACTGTCATTTCTGAAAAGGCCGGGATCTCCGTAATGATGACCGGCACCCGGCGGCGGCTGAAAATTTCCTTCAGGCGGCGGCATCCCCGGCGGGCCCATTCCTGAAGGCCTTCCTGAAAAGATGTCCTGTGAAGCCAGTGCATAGGGAAGAACTACCATGATCCCGAAACAGATCAGGATGCATATGGTAAAAGGCAGATACTTTTTCCTGCTGTATAATTTCGGGAGGAAAACATTCAGGTTCAGGTAAAAGAAAATAATTACGAGCACAAAACGTACGAATTCCCGCTGGAAAGGCGAAACCCTGAAAACAGACAGCGTACCGTCAAAATCCGGGGACGATACCACCGGAATGGTAAGCAGCAGAGGAATAAGGATGAGATGCGGCCAGAATTTTTTCATACCTCTAAAATAGGAAAACTTTCTGTCGCAAAATTTCTTTTATCCGGGGAAATTTCAGTCCGGCCGGACACAGGATTTCTCTACGGTGGCCGGCGGGCGGCGGATCAACGGAAAATAATCCTTATTTTTACAGAAAAAATATGCAGCAGCCTTCCAAAGACCCTTTGCACGGGAAACGACTGGATGCCATTCTTGAAGAACTGGTAGCCTATTACAACGGATTCGAAAAGCTGGGCGAACAGATCAACATCCGCTGCTTTACCGATAATCCCAGTATCAGCTCTTCCCTTAAATTCCTCAGGAAAACAGACTGGGCAAGAGCAAAAGTGGAAAGCCTCTATCTCTTTATGTTAAGGGAGAAAAAGCGCAACGGAATAAAAGACGGGGAATAGGGCAGACCCGGATCAGCATTTTCTTTCCCTCCAATCCTTCGCCTGATGAGTTCAAAAACAGTATCTTTGTTCTGTTAACGTGAAAAAATTCACGAAAAAAGAAAAAATATGACAATCGAAAACAATCACGTAGTAGCGGTACGTTATATCCTTCACACCATTGAAGAAGACGGAAGCAAAACCCTGGTAGAGGAAACAACAGCTGAAAACCCGCTTACTTTCTTATATGGCGTAGGCATGATGATCCCTAAATTCGAACAGAACATCCTGGGCCTGCAAGCCGGTGATAAAGCTGAATTTGTGATCCAGCCTGAAGAAGCATACGGGGAAAAGCATGAAGATTCCATCGTCCAGCTGCCGATCGACATGTTCAATGAGTCCGGAACTCCGCCGGTAGGGGCCATCCTTCCTTTATCTGATAACCAGGGGAATAATTTCCAGGCTTTCGTAGTGGAAGTAACACCGGAAGCGGTAATGGCTGATCTGAACCATCCGATGGCAGGAAAAGTACTGGATTTCCAGGTAGAAATCCTGAACACCCGTCCTGCAACCGAAGAAGAACTGTCCCACGGACACGCTCACGGTATTGACGGAAACGAAGCGCACTAAGCAAGCTTACCCCAAATTACATACAGTGTCCGGTGTTGCCGGACATTTTTTTTGCACCGAAGGGAAAGGTGAATTTTGCACTGCATGTGAATGGTGAATGGTCAATTTTGCTTCGCCAGTGAATTTTTTAGGCCGGGGTTAAGAATTGACCCTTGACCAGTGTAGCAGATTGACCGTTGACAAAGCGTGAATGGTGAATGTTGCGTTGCAAGTCAATTCCGATCCGCGGGTGAATGCTATAGCTCTCTAAAATTGACCTTTTTTGTGCCAGACGTGTGTTTCTGATATGTTGGAAAAATGCAAGGTCGCAAGAGGTTTACATGCTTTATGCGAAGACGCAAGATTATTAAAGATAAAATGTGGAACGTTGGATTAAAAGCACATGAGATGTTTTCTAACCGCAGCATGGTTAAGCGGCATGAAAATTTGGTTCTGCCAAATTCTTTGTGCCTTACACTGCAGCATTTCCCTGTATTCCTTGCAACTTTGCGCTTTCCAATACTGATAAGAAGTCTGGAGCAAAATACGTAATGGAAATTCCCCTCCTTTGGAGCGGTGTCGAAAATTCTAAGAATTTTTGACGGGGTGGTTTTAAAAAGGTGAATAGCCAATACCGGTGAGTCTCACCACTATTTGTATCAGGCACACGACATTGGGTAATTACCTTATGGGTACGGATACGAGCGTGACGCTCGCACCAGCGTATCAGTGAGTTTTACGCCATTTCAGATTGACCCTTGACAAAGCGTGAATGGTGAATGGTCAATTTTGTTTCGCCAGTGAATTTTTTTAGGCTTAGGTAAAGAATTGACCATTGATCCGCAGGAATTGACCATTGACAAAAGGCAGACGGTGAATTTGAGGCTGTCTGTCTGGTGGGCACAAGCTTGGAAGCTTTCGCCAGCGGTGAATTACAGGCTTAGGTAAAGAATTGACCATTGACCCGCAGGAATTGACCGTTGACAAAGCGTGAATGGTGAATGGTCAATTTTGCTTCGCCAGTGAATTTTTAGGCTGATGTCAAGAATTGACCATTGACCCGCAGGAATTGACCCTTGAGCAGCGCAGGAATTGACCCTTGACTTTACACTTCCGATGAAATAAAGTCTGCCACCCTAGCCCGGATAGGAACGGTTACCCCACAGCGGGGCTGGAAGGCTGGGGAAGCGAAGGGAAGGGTGCCGGCGCGGGTGGGAATATGTCGGCGCGAGGAGTAAGAGTGGATAGCCGGAACCAGCTCCTGAAATCCATGAAACCCAGTTCTGGTGGTAAAGACCGGGCAGCCCTGTGCAACCTCTTTTCTTTATCTGAATACGCCGCTCACATAAAACCAGCGATCCTGCACTTTTTTGAAGGTGGATAATTCGTGATGGACCTGCGGTTTTCCTTCTTCATCCGTATAAAAAGCCCTGAATTCTACTTGGTCGGCGGAAGGTTTTGCAATGATGTCCAGCTTTGTCCAGGTATTGATCTCGCCCCATTCCTGGAGATCCTGCGTATTGTGGTATTTTCTTTTTGCAGGAAGTGTGGTCTCCATCAGATAACGGCCATTGGGAATGGCAAAGGCTGAAAACCGGGAACGCATCAGGGCTTCGGCTGTGGGAGCATGGCGTTCTCCGGTGTGGTAAGGCCGGCAGCATTCGTCGTAGGTTTTTCCGGAGCAGCAGGGACAGTTCATTCTACTATTTAATTTGATTTTTAAATGCAAAAGTCTTAAAATTTCGTGAATATTTGAAATTTAAATCAGGAACAGCTGAATTCAGCTGAAATATAATTTCTGGAAATCATGATAATGGCAAACCTCGGATCTTTAGGAACCTGCCGGATCTGCAGTAATTTTGAAAAAAGTAGAATCATAATGCTCAGATGAGCTCCCGGATCATACAGCACAAAGGGTCTGCTTACTGCAATAATTTATTTTTCTGTGCTTCGAATTCCTCTTTAGTGATAACGCCCTGATCATAAAGCTGTTTCAATGTAACGAGCTGATCGATATTGGAAGTGGTGTTTAGGGATGTGATCTGTTGGTTGTCCTTTTCATTGAGTAAGGCCCATACCAAAGCTCCTATCCATCCGATGAACGTCCATCCCAACAATAGGTTCAAAGCAAAAATGACTCCGGGATTGGGTTTTTTTCTGATGAAAGCAATGAAGGTAGGAATGAAATAAAGGGGGAGACACATAACGAGAATGACAATGTGCTGCCAGGAGAGGCTTAAAAGAGTTGCTGATTTCATATCGGTATCTGGATGTTGGTTTACCTGTTATATTGTTCAATATAGCAATTATAATGTACATGATAAAAGCATCCGGATTTCCGGATGCTTTTTATAATTTATTTGATGAAACCCCTGTTTCTCAGTAACGGCTTGATGTCCGGATCGTGTCCTGTAAAATCGCGGAAGGCCTGGTTCAGGTCTACGGAATTTCCTACGGAGAGGATGTATTTCCTGAAGCGGTCACCATTTTCACGGGTCAGTCCGCCATGGCTTGAAATCCATTCCCAGGCATCGTTATCCAGGGTTTCAGACCACAGATAAGCATAATATCCGGCTGAGTACCCGCCGCCCCAGATGTGGGCGAAATAAGGGGTGTGGTATCTTGGCGGGACGGTGGCCAGGGTGAATCCGTGCTTGGCGAGGGATTGTTTTTCAAAATCCAGTACCGGGACCAGCTGGCTGGTATTGGTTACTGTATGCCAGTCCATATCCAGCTCGGCAGCGGAAACCAGTTCCGTCGTCATATAGCCCTGGTTGAAGGTAGCGGCTTTCTTGATTTTATCTACCAGCGACTGCGGGATCGGCTGTTTGGTCTCATAATGAAGGGCATAATTTTTCAGGACTACCGGATCAAGTGCCCAGTGCTCATTGATCTGAGACGGGAATTCCACAAAATCCCTTGGTACATTGGTTCCGGACAGGGAAGGGTACTTCTGGCTGGCGAACATCCCGTGGATCGAATGCCCGAACTCATGGAAGATGGTGGATACGTCATCATAGCTGATCAGGGATGGTTTTCCCGGAGCAGGCTTCTGGTAATTATAGCAATTAACGATCACCGGTTTGGTTCCCAGGAGATAAGACTGTTCCACGAAATTGCTCATCCAGGCGCCTCCGTTCTTGGAATCGCGGGTATAGAAATCCAGGTAATAGATGGCGATGGACTTGCCGTCATGATCGAAAACCTCATAGGTTACGACATCCGGATGATAGACCGGCAGGTCCGTTCTCTTTTTAAATGTCAGCCCATAGAATTTTTCGGCAGCAAAGAAGACTCCTTTTTCCAGGACCGTCGTAATCTCGAAGTACGGCTTGATCTGGTTCTCATCCAGGTCGAATTTGGCTTTCCTTACCTGTTCGGCATAGAAATTCCAGTCCCACGGTTCTACCTTGAAGCCGCCTTTCTGCTGGTCGATCAGGTCCTGGATGTCCTTAGCTTCGCGTTTTGCGGTTTCTACGGCTGGGGTAGCGATCTGGTTCATCAGCTGGGTGGCTGCTTCCGGGGTTTTGGCCATCTGGTCCTGCAGCTTCCATTCGGCAAAGCTTTTCTTTCCTAAGACCTGTGCTTTTCTCAGCCGGAGGGCTGCCAGTTTTTCAATGGTTTCACGGGTATCGTTGGCATCGCCTTTTTCGGCTCTTGTCCAGGAAGCTTTGAAGAGCTTTTCGCGGGTCGCCCGGTTCTTCAGGTTCTGAAGGAGCGGCTGCTGGGTAGTGTTCTGCAGCGCCAGCAGGTACTGCCCGTCTTTGCCTGCATTTTTGGCATCGCTGGCAGCAGCGGCAATTTCATCCGCGGAAAGGCCGTCCAGCTCTTTGGCATCGGTAAAGAATACGCCGCCCTGCTTCCGTGCTTCCAGCAATTTGTTGGAATACTGGGTGGAGAGGGAAGCCAGCTCCTGGTTGATCTGTTTCAGTTTCTCCTTGTCTGCGGAGGAAAGGTTGGCCCCTGCGATCTCGAAATTCTGTTTGTAGTATTGTAACAGCCGTTTGCTTTCAGAATCCAATCCGGTTTCCGTGATGGCTTTTATCCTTTTATACAGGTTTTCATTCAGGTACATTGTATCGGAATGGGCGGCAAATACCGGAGCATATTCTTCATCCAGCGCCTGCAGGGTAGGATTGGTATTCGCACTGGTGAGATTGGAGAATACCGTCATGGCCCTTTTCAGGACTTCCCCGCTTTTTTCCAGGGCGACAATGGTATTTTCGAAAGTCGGGGCTGCCGGGTTGTCGGCAATGTTGAGGATTTCGGCATCATGCTGGCGCAGTCCGAAGTCGAAAGCCGGTTTGAAATGTTCATTTTTAATCTTATTGAATTCCGGCGCTTCATACTGAAGGCTGCTTTTCTTCATAAAAGGATTCGATGCAAGGGAGGCATCCGGAACCGGAACTTCCTTTTGGGTATCGGTGATTTTCATAGTCGTACAGGATTGATTGAATGCAAGTGCGGAAAGTAACATGACCGCCGTGATCTTCTTCATAGATAATCGGTTAATAAAGCATAAAGATATTAAAACTTCCCTGAACTGGTACTGCGGAAGCGGTTTAAAATTTTACGGGGCATCGGATAGTCTGTTGCCGGAGCTTCTTTATGACTGCAGATCAGTCTGCCATCCGGATTTTTGAAACCGGTTCAGCGCCTGATGAAAGTCTTAATTTTTTAGGATATATGATGGTATTGAATTCAGGAAAAAGAGCCTGCAGAGTATGGGATTTCGGATTTGTATACCATCGACATATTGTTACCGGCTTTTTTGTGAACGATTTGATCTGATGAACAGTAAAGATTTTAAAGTAAAGATCATATCCGGAAAGATTTTATATCAAATGTTGCTTTTTAACAGAATGTTTTGAGGCATATCAGTTTATGGATAAATGATAAATAATTGATAATAAATAATTTAAATTATTATCGAAGAATATGAAATATTTTTTTATATTTAAATTATTGCTTTTAAATCAATTTTTTGTTGTAAATATTAGTCTGTTGTACCAAACGAATTTCCAAACCTGTGATCAGGAAGTCAAATAGATGGTTTCTGTTTATTGTAAGACGATTTTAAGTCTGGACGGGACTGAAATTTGATTTTTTACAGATCGTATTAAGAGGAGGGTGCCGGCAGATAGAAAAAGAGTGGGTTGAAATACATTTTAATTGTCTTTCAATTAAAAATAAAACACGACACGTTTTGTCGCATGAGCGGTCTACATTTGCCTTAAGTGATAAAACAAAACAACATGAATATGAAATAACGGATTATCTCTTTCAGGGGTGAAGTAAAAAGAATATCTTCGCGCCGTTAAAACCTAATAATTATAACTCAGATACATAAGGAATGAAAAAATTCTATGCCGGTGCCTTTTTCTTAGGCGCCATCCTCAGTACTTCTGCCCAAGAAGTCCTCTGGCAGAAGGACATCAGATCCTCCACGCAGGATTTCTTAAGCCAGGTGACCACCACCATCGACGGACAATACCTGATCTCTGGAAGCAGCATCCGGCCTTCGACAGGCTCAGGCAACAGTCCTTCGACAGGCTCAGAGTCCGCTCCTTCGATCCGTTCGGGCGCCGCACGCTCCGGTCAGCAGCCAGCAGCCAAAAGCCATCAGCAAAATGCAGGCTACGATTTTCATTTGGTCAAGCTGAACCAGCAAGGTGAACAAACTTGGGAGAAATTCTTTACCGGTAAGAATCACGATTTCCTCCAATCTGTGGTAGCCACGCAGGAGGGCGGATTTCTGGCAGCCGGAACCAGCTACTCGGGTAAGGGACTTGATAAAAAGGAAGATTCCCGAGGAAGCTCAGATTTTTGGCTTATCCGCCTGAATGAAGCGGGGGAAGAACTCTGGCAGAAAACGATCGGTTCGGCTGGCGATGAAGAGGCAAGAGCTGTAATCCAGACTACTGATCTCGGATTCTTTGTTGCCGGGAACGCACAGAATACAGAAAAAGGCTACGGTTCCAAAGATGTTCTGATCGTAAGGCTGGATAAAAACGGGAAAGAGATCTCGCAGCTGATCCTGGGCGGAAAAGGCCTGGACGAAGTGGAGAAGATGATCCCGACCCGGGACGGCGGCGCTTTACTCAGTGTTTACTCCAGAAGCGGTGCCCTGCCGGCAAATGCAAAGCCCGGTACCGCAGGTGCACAGTCGTCTGTAAACACATCAGTGGCCAGCAGCCAGCAGCCAAAAGCCAGCAGCCATTACGGTGAGGGCGATTACTGGATCATCAAGATTTCAAAAGACGGGAAGGTGGAATGGGAAAAGAGCTTCGGCGGGACCGGTGATGACCATCCGAGAACCCTGGCGCTGACTTCCACAGGATATGTGATTGGCGGCGAATCGAGATCGGATAGATCCGGGAATAAGACGGTAGGAATAGAAGAAGGGACGGATGTGTGGCTGATCTCCATAACAGAGCGAGGGGACGCGATCTGGCAGAAGTCCTACAGCTTCAAAAACAGAGACATACTAATGGGCATGAGCGTACTGCACAGCGCAGATGACAAGTCCTCGAAAGGGATACTTCTGGGTGGCTACACGCAATCCGAGGGAAGGGCAGAAACGGATGATGAAAAGTTCTGGATGCTGTACCTGGACCCAAATGGCAACGAGCAGTGGCGAAAGCACGTGAAAGGAAAATCCAGCCAAAGGGAAGAGCGGCTTTCGGACATTAAGCTGAACCGCGACGGTTCGATCATCCTGGCCGGCACGAGCGCCGATGAACTTGGAAAAGAGAACTGGAAGATCATCAAGCTGGGAGACAGCCAGATCGACCGGCTGATCGAGAAGCAGGAGATTAAGATCTATCCGAATCCGGTATCGGATTATACTTATGTGGAGCTTGGATTCCCTTCGAGAGCCTCAGGGACCGTCCATTCCGAAGTGTTTGAGGCGGAGATCATAGTCTATGATATGGGCGGACGGCAGCTTCAGAGTATAAAAACAAAAAACAAAATAACCAAGATTAATACGCAGCAGCTGGTGCAGGGGGCTTACCTGGTGAGTGTGAAGACGGAAGACGGGAAGATAGCAAGTGCGAAACTGATAAAAAAATAATAGCATGAGAACAAATTACATTCTACAAAAAAAATATATCTTAATTAGGCTTACCAGATTATTATATATGCTTTTATTAGCTATTATTCCTCTCTCAGGACAGAATCCGTCTTACCAACTACCTACTATTATTCGTCCTTCACCAACAGCACAAAACTTTATGAGATATGGTGAAATTCCAGTAGATTATAGTACCGGAGTTCCTAGAATAGAAATTCCTGTGTACATATTTGAAGGAAAAAAAATATCTCTACCAATCTCAATATCATATCATGCTTCCGGAATTAAAGTTCATGATGTTGCATCAGAAGTGGGAATAGGATGGGTACTCAACGCAGGTGGAATAATTACACGTACTATGATGGATACTTATGACGAGGTAGGATGGACAAATAAGACATATGCATCTGCAGATCAATTAATTTTAGGATTAAAAAATACATTCTATAATAACTTTGATTCTAGCTCTATGAGTTACCCGGGAGTATTGGATGTAGAATCATATCTTAACACTAAGTATAATGGTGAAGATCTTATGAGTGACCGTTATTTCTACAATATGCCAAATGGGATTGCAGGTATATTTCGTTATGCCTATCCGCAGAATAGTACTTTAATAATGCTTCCTTATAGGCCATATAAAATTAATAGGTCACAGACAGCAATTAGCGATGATTTTAACATTATCGATGATAAAGGAATTAAATATCATTATAAAAGATTTAATGATTCAAATTATGGTTCTTCCGAATGGTTCTTAGTAGAAATGTATTCAGCTGATGATAGTGAATATATTAAGCTAAACTACATTTCACAAAATGCAACGTCAACCGGAAAGCCCGTAAGTACTTGGAATACAGCTAAGCATTTTCTGAATGGCAGTAATCCTTGTGATCCCGGACAAGTAGAACATTTCCCCCATGAAAGTAATTCCGGAACAGGTGGTGTAACATATAATGTAGCTTTAGCATCTATTGAAAATGAAGATATTATTGTAAATTTCATTTATTCTACAAGAGAAGATTTTCAGTATGCAAGTAAAATTTCAGAAATAAATGTGCTATCAAAAGGAATTCAGAATATTATAAAGAAAAAAATAACATTCAATCACAGTTATTTTGGAAATGTAGGATACGAAAACCTTGAAAATAGCAATAAGAGATTAAAACTTAATGCTGTTACTATTTTCGGTGAAAATGGAACTGAAGCTCAAAATTATTCCTTTGCATACGATGAAAGTAATATTCTACCACCCTACCGGTCAAGATCAACGGATTTCTGGGGATATTATAATGGCGGAAACAGTGGAACTGCCATACCTGAAAATATGATTCCACAAGATTATCAGGGACAGAATTACGGGATCAATCGTAAGGCTGACAATGGATTTTTTTCAAAAGCTGCAAGTCTTAAAGAAATTAAATATCCATCCGGTGGAAGGACAAAATTTGAATATGAAAGAGCATTTGTCGATAATTTATATAACGGACCGAATTCTTCGGGATACATTGGTGGACTGAGAGTTTTAAATATTGTAAATTATTCAAAAGATAATGAAATAGCAAGTATGAAATCATATCAATATAATAATCCTGTATTCAATAAAATTGATTCGGAATTTTACAGCTATATTCAGAGATATATAGATCATTATTCTTATGAGCATCCAATACTGGATAGTGGCCCGGAAAGTTGTTACGTATATTATGACAGAACTTTTGTAACTTCGGAACCCATAGTTGGCCATGATCTCTTACCAGGCCTACCTCTTGCTTACTCAAATGTAACAGAGTATGATGGAACAGCGAACAGTAATACAGGCTTCACTGAATACCATTATTCCGTTCCCAATTATCTTCAGTATACAGGAAATCTTCGTGATCTTCATACCTATCAAAATGATTATGGAAACTATAGTCCTAAGTTGACATTTAAAGCAATAAAGTCATCTGATGGAAAAAGAATTGTAGAAGAAACTAATTTCTATTCAAATCATTATGAAAAGGAATTTAAAACCGGAATAAATGTTGTGAGAAAGTTGGATTATCTTCTTAATAAGAGTTTCCCAACAATCTCACAATCATCTCAGATTCTTCCTTTCAATGTTAATGATTACTTGCAATCGATCCAAGCATTTGATACTAAAGCATATCAAAATGCAAATCTATTAGACTATACTGTTAAGAGAACTTATGATCGGCAGTCTCAGGATAGGTATGTTGATGAAAGGAGTGATTATAATTATAATCAGCATAATCTTATGATAAATGAAGTTTTAACTGTAAACAGTTCGGGGCACAATACAAAGCGTAAATATAAATATCCATTTGATTTCAGTTCACTTCAGCCTTATCAGACTATGTTGAATAAAAATATTCTGACGCCTGTAATTGAGCAGATTGTAAGTAATACTACTTTAAGCAAACAAATCCAGAAAATTCAGACGTCTTATAAAGATTGGGGGAATAATATTATAGAACCAGAAATCATAAAAGGGCAGATGGATGCGGCAAGTCCTTTGGAAAACAGGATCCGTTATCTTTCCTATGATAGCAAAGCCAACCCTCTGACGGTAAAAAAAGAAGTGGGAAATCCGCTGACCTATCTATGGGGTTATAACAAATCCTTACCCATTGCTGCTGTGGAAAATGCAAAATATGCGTCTGAGACAATTAATAATGATCTGAATGTGTCTTATTCCGGACTACAGATTCCTATGGGAACTATCAATCAGGAATTGGGAACTTTTACCATCACGGAAGAAAAAGACTATAAAATAGACCGGATCTACGAGCGCTATCCGGAGAATCACTCGGTTATGTACCAGACAAGTTTTCAAAATATAAATAACAGCAGTGGCTCCGTATCTTTTACCGATATCACTCCGGCTTCCGGAAACTTCCATACCTACACCTCACCATCGGTACATCTAAAGCCGGGAACCTATAAAGTGAAACTGACCAATGTCGGATACAACGGCTACCAGGGACAGATTGAAAACAATTTCAACTTTACGGTATACAATCCTGTTGAAGCTTCCGTACCTTTCCATACAAGTTTTGAGGAAGAAAGTGTAAATGTCAGCACGGCTTATGCGATGACCGGAAAATCTTCCCATACCGGGGATTATGTGGTAAATTTACCATCAGGTAATCTTGGTTATGATAAAGTGATTGTCTCCTACTGGGGCAAAGCCAGTGCGTCATCTCCATGGCAATATATTGAAAACATTGTTACTCTTGGCAGTATGCAGAATTATCTGATAGGTACCAATTATGCCTATATTGATGAGGTTCGGCTATACCCGGTTGATGCGAGGATGAAGACCTATACCTACGATCCTTTCTATAAAACGCAGACCAGCATCATGAATGAAAACGGCCAGACCGAATACTACGATTACGATGCTTCCGGAAGGCTGAAAGAAGTATATATGATCGAAGGAAATGTAAAGAAAACGATCAGAACCACCAACTACCACTACAAACCATAAAACCAAATCCATGAAAAAAAGAATCTTCCCTGTCTGGATGCTGTTTGCAGCATCAGGCATCCTCTCTGCACAGGCGAATCCGAGTAGTGGGGAAAATTATGTCTACACCAGAACGAACTTATCAGATCCTTCGCTTCCCGGATCTCCCAGAATTGCTGAGACTGTGCAGTATTTCGATGGTCTGGGAAGGCCCATCCAGGAGGTGCATGTAAAAGCCTCTCCTTTAGGCAAGGACCTTGTAACTCAAATTCCATATGACCATTTTGGCAGGCAGACTGAGAGCTGGCTTCCTGCACCGATGGCTACTTCAAACGGAGCCATCCAGTCCGGGGTGGGCAGTGCTGCACAAACCTATTACAATGATAATTTCCCTTTTTCGCGTAATACTATGGAAGCTTCTCCTTTAAACAGGGTGCTTGGCCAGGTACAGCCGGGTTCAGAATGGCAGCAGCACCCGGTAGGATTAGAATATGAAGTCAACGGAGGTGATGTCAATAAATATACGGCAACTTTCAATTATTCCACTTTACAATCTTCCGTAAGCCTCTCCGGTAACTATGGCGAAAATCAGCTATACAAGAATACGGTTACCGATGAAGATGGAAATGTGAGCATTGAATTTAAAAACAAAGACGGGCAGACCATCCTGGTAAGAAAAATGCTGAGTGCTACGGAGAAAGCAGATACTTATTATGTTTATAATGAATACGGACAGCTGGCTTATGTGATTCCTCCTTTAGCTTCTATTTCCGGGGCATTATCTCAAAGCACTTTAGACCAACTCTGTTACCAGTATAAATATGATGAGCGGAATAGGCTGGTGGAAAAAAAAATTCCGGGAAAAGGCTGGGAGTATATGGTCTATGACCGGCAGGACCGGTTGGTGCTTTCACAGGATCCCAATCTCGGCACAGCTTCCAATAGTTTTACTACCCAGGGCTGGATGTTTACCAAATATGATCAGTTCGGAAGAGTGGTATATACCGGCTTTTTTTCCAGTATGGCAGGAAGGGTGGCCTTGCAGACGGAAATTAATAACATGACTTCCAATTCCGAAAATATGGAAGTAAGAAGCAGCATGCCTTTTACGCTGAACGGAATGGAGGTCTATTATACAAAAAATGCATTTCCTACTACAGGAATGACTGTTTTAGGCATTAACTATTATGATACCTATCCTACAGGAGCTCCTGCATTACCAACGCAGATCTTGGCACAGGATGTTATTAATGATACGGCAGCTTCCGGCATTACCACCAAAAGCCTTCCTTTGGCTTCTTATGTAAAAAATATCGAAGATAACAACTGGACGAAAAATTACAGCGGGTATGATAAAAGAGGAAGAGCCATCGGAATTTATTCCATCAACCATCTTGGCGGCTACACCAAAAAAGAAACCCTTCTTGATTTTTCCGGCGTGGTCCGGCAAACCATTACCCGTCATAAAAGGCTCTCTTCTGATACGGAAAGGGTCATCACAGAAAATTTCCTGTATGACGGTCAAAACAGGTTATTGGTACACAAACATCAGGTAGACAGCAATCCTGAAGAGATTCTTTCCCAGAACACTTACAATGAAATCTCCCAGCTGCAGAGTAAAAAAGTAGGCAGTGCAGATTCCGCACAGCCGTTACAGACTATCGACTACCAGTATAACATCCGCGGCTGGATGACCAAGATCAACGATCCGAAGAACCTGGGCGGGAAACTCTTCGGGTATGAGATCAAATACAACTCTGTGGAAGGAGAGCAGACGCCTGATCCTTTCGATTCTGCTTTGAAAGTCCTTCCGAGATACAACGGCAATATTGCCGAGGTAGACTGGCGGACGTCCACTGTTTCTGGAGACCACCTGAGAAGGTACGGTTATGTATATGATAAGCTGAACCGCCTCTCGGCCGGCTTTTACCAGAAGGATACCAATCCTTCGGCACGGGAATACTACGAAAAAGTGAGCTACGATCTGAATGGCAATATCATGACCCTGAAAAGATCTGCAGAGGCGCAGGGAACTTCCGCATTCAGTATCGATGAGCTTATGTATGTTTATGAAAACAGCAATAAAAGCAACAGGCTGTTATCGGTTACCGATTCCTCCACGGACTACCGGGGCTATCCCGATACTTCAGGGAATACGATCCCGTATGATGATAACGGGAATATGCTTTCCCAAAAAGACAAAGGGATTTTAAATATCACTTATAATTTCCTGAACCTTCCGGATCATCTCACCTTTGACCAGACCTATCAGGTAAGGAACCTCTTTGGCGGAAGCACGGAGACCCGTAACATCACCACCAAGTACCTGTTCCGGGCCGATCGCACGAAGCTGAACAAGCTTTACACCAACGGCGTAGCCAAAAACCAGTCGGAAACGTATCAGTTGACAGAATATGTGGACGATTTTCAATATGAAACAAAGGGTTCTTCTTTAAGGACACCCCGGATTTTGAAATTTGTTCCTACCGCTGAAGGCTATTATAATTTTGAAAATAATAAGTATATTTACAACTATGCCGACCATTTGGATAGACAAGTAAAAAAGCATTTTTTACGAAGGCTACGAACGAAGTTCAGTAAGATTGAGTTACTTTAACAATGGCAGCAGCATAGAAGTTCTTGAGGAGAATAATTATTATCCGTTCGGTCTGAAGCATGAAGGCTATAACCCGACAGCAGGGAATCCGGCGTACCAGTATAAGTACAATGGCAAGGAGCTGCAAACCGAGAGCGGGATGTATGATTACGGAGCCAGATTCTACATGCCGGATATCGGAAGATGGGGTGTTATTGATGAACTTGCAGAGAAATTTAGTCGGTACAGTCCATATAATTATGTAGTTAATGATCCTATTAACGGTATTGATCCAGATGGTAGGGATGTTATTTTTCTTGCAGATTCTAAAGCTGTACCAGGAGCTGGTCACGGAGCTGTTATTGTGGGGAGTGAAAAAGATGGATGGTATTATTATTCGATGAACGGAACAGGAGAAGGTAGTAGTCCATATGGAGATTCTAAAAATCCTGATATAGGCACTTCTTTAGGTAGAGGATTAACTCCTAAACAGGCTATGTTGGCAGCAAATAAAATTAATCCAGCTGAACAACATCATTATGACAAATTTGTTACTGTTAAAACGACATCAGAAGAGGATGTTAAAATAAAAGAAGCAGCTGCTAAGGCGGCCAGTGCAAAAAAATATAAAGTAATCGGACAATCTTGTGCAAATGTAATGCTTGGCTGTTTTAATCAAATTTTAGATTTGAGAAATAACGCCTGGTATGTTCCTCATCAAGTAAACCCAGCTCCTAATGCAATAATAGACAACTTTCAAAAAGGAGTTGATTATTATAACCGTTTTTTCATCCCTTCAGATAAAGAAATACAAGTTCGTAAAGTTGGAAAACTTGAAGTAGGGCCAGTTATTCCGGAAGGTGTAGATAAAATTGATGAAATAAAAAAATAATGAAAAAAGGAGTTATTATTATCGCAAGTATTATTTTGTGCTTTACAATTGCATATTATGCATTTGGTATATTTTCATCTTCTGTCGGATGGTATGGTTACCAAAAATGGAAATATAGAGTTCGTACCTCGACT